>JBEKQR010000176.1:0-8529 GCA_049519515.1 Candidatus Korobacteraceae bacterium | reverse complement strand
ACAAGCTCTAGGAGAACTCTCTCCAGAGTAGCGTCATAGTTGAAGGTGATGACCACATACTCGGGCTTCATCCTGTTTGCCAAAGCCCTCAGAGTGAGACATAAGCATTCATACCGCCCCCGAAAGTTTTATTGTTCTACCATGTGCGTGGCTGCGCCTAGTGTTTCAGCGCGGCCAGATCCTTCGCTTTGCTCAGGATTTCGGCTCGAGGCTCTCGGCGCTACGCGCCTCACACCTCGAAAGCGCCTCAATTGCCGACCAAAATCATCGCCAATTTCTAACCTATAGAAAATGAACAACTTATTATGATAGTAACTCGCATAGAGTAGTTGCTTTTGTATGCTGCTCGTGCCACAATGAATTGGCGACCAAAAAGGTCGCAAATCGCCCAGGACAATTTCGCTCTACTCGCGCAGATGACACTACCCTCCCAGCATGGCGAAAACGGCTGGGACGCTACTCTGCGGGCCGGAGCTTCCCAGCAGGCAAATACGAGCCATGCCGGGGCCAAAAAAAGGTCCAATGCTGAAGCTGACCAAAAAAGCCGACTACGGATTGATCGCCATGCGGCACCTGGCGGGCAATGCGCATGTTGGCGCCTGCAGCGCCAAGGACCTGGCCGAGCTTTACTCGATTCCGCAGGAGGCTTTGGCCAAGATCCTGCAACGGCTCAAGGGTGCCAAGCTGCTACGCAGCCAGCAGGGCACCAACGGCGGCTATGTGCTGGCGCGCGATCCGCGCAGCATCTCCGCCCTGGAGGTGATCCGGGCGATCGAGGGCCCGCTGTTCATCACCTCGTGCAGTACCACCCGCGGCGAGTGCGGGCAGAGCGTGCGCTGCACGGTGCGCGAGCCGCTGCGCAAGGTGAGCCGCACAATCGAGGAAACTCTGGCCAAGTTGACCGTCTGGGAGCTGGCACAGCCGGAGCAGCAGAGCGTAATGGAGGAGTTGGTCACGCTGTTGTGAGGGAGCGTTGGTGCGACTCGGATTTATCCGTTTCACGTTGCACGTTTCAAGTTTCACGAACGTGAAACGAGAAACGTGAAACCGCTTGCGTAGAAACGGCGTTTGCGGGTTCGGGAAAGCTTTAGGAGAAGATATGGCGGACAAGAACAAGGAAAGCGCGGCAGTGAAGTTGCCGATCTACATGGATAATCACGCCACCACCCCGGTTGATCCCCGGGTGCTGGAGGCGATGCTGCCTTACTTCAACGAGATTTTCGGCAATGCCGCCAGCCGCAACCATCAGTTCGGATGGGTGGCCGAGCAGGCGGTCGAGCAGGCCCGCGAGCAGATTGCCAAGCTGATCGGCGCCAGCGCCAAGGAGATCGTATTCACCTCGGGGGCGACCGAGAGCGACAACCTGGCCATCAAGGGCGTCGCCGAGATGTACCGCGAGAAGGGCAACCACATCATTACCCAGGCGACCGAGCACAAGGCGGTGCTCGATACCTGCAAGCGGCTGGAGAAGCATGGCTTCCGCGTCACCTACCTGGCCGTGCAGAAGGACGGCCGCATCGATCTTGAGGACTTGAAGCGCGCCCTGGACGACAAGACGATCCTGGTCTCGATCATGGGCGCCAACAACGAAATCGGGGTGCTGCAGCCGGTGCGCGAGATCGGCCAGCTCTGTCACGAGCGCGGCGTGCTCTTCCACACCGACGCGGTGCAGTCGGTGGGCAAGGTCCCCTTCAACGTAATTGACGACCAGGTCGATCTGGCCTCGATCAGTGCCCACAAAATCTATGGTCCCAAGGGGGTCGGCGCTCTCTACGTGCGGCGCAAGAACCCGCGCGTGCAATTGGTGGCGCAAATCGATGGCGGCGGGCACGAGCGCGGCATGCGCTCCGGAACCTTGAACGTCCCCGGCATTGTCGGCCTGGGCAAGGCCTGCGAACTCGCCATGAAAGAGCTGGCGGAGGAAAGCGCCAGGCTGGCGCGGTTGCGCGACAGCCTCAAGCAGCAATTGTTCTCGCAACTCGACGAAATCTACGTGAACGGCTCGATGGAGCACCGCCTGCCGGGCAATCTCAACGTCAGCTTTGCCTACGTGGAAGGCGAGTCGCTGCTGATGGGCATCAACGATGTCGCCGTCTCCAGCGGTTCGGCCTGCACTTCGGCCTCGCTGGAGCCCTCTTACGTGTTAAAAGCGCTGGGCACCGGCGACGATCTGGCGCACAGCTCCATACGCTTCGGTCTTGGCCGCTTCAATACCCAGGCCGAAGTCGATTATGTCGCCAAGAAAATGGTGGAGACCGTCCGCCGGCTGCGCGAACTCTCGCCGCTCTACGAGATGGCGAAAGAGGGAGTCGATTTGAAAAAGGTGCAGTGGGCCGGCGAGCCCGGCTCGCACTGAGTTGCCGTTAAACCCACATCCGCCAAAGGAAGTCAGATGTGGGGCACGTACACCTTGGATACCGAATCCCATATCTGCCAGGGGAGACAGATGTGGGGCACCTTCGGCACCAGTGAACGAGCAAAGGATATGAATCGCGGGATCGAGCCGAGGCGTCTTAATAGGTGAGTGGGTCGATTGCGGCGTGTTTCAGTTTTCAGGCCTCCGGCCCGAGCAGGAGATAGTTGGATGGCATACAGCGACAAGGTTCTTGATCACTACACCAATCCCCGCAACGTGGGGGTGCTCGACAAGTCCAGCGCCGAGGTCGGCACCGGGCTGGTGGGAGCGCCGGAGTGCGGCGACGTGATGAAGCTGCAGATCAAGGTCAATCCGGAAACCAAGATCATTGAAGACGCCAAGTTCAAAACCTTCGGCTGCGGTTCGGCGATCGCTTCCTCTTCGCTGGCCACCGAGTGGGTCAAGGGCAAGACGATCGACGAGGCGCTGGCGATCCGCAACACCGACCTGGTGCGCGAGCTTTCCCTGCCGCCGGTGAAGATTCACTGCTCGGTGCTGGCCGAGGACGCCATTCGCGCCGCCATCAGCGACTGGAAAAAGAAGAACGGCAACGGCAACAACGGCTCGGGAAGGAAGTAACAATGACGACCAACAACCAACCGGCACAGACGCTGGCCTCGGCCAAGAGCATCGAGATCACGGAACAGGCGCTGGAGCATATCCGCCAGGCCATGGCGAAGGAAGGAATGGCGGCCAGCGAGGGCGGGTTGCGCCTGGGCGTGCAGGGCGGCGGCTGCTCGGGAATGAGCTACTCGATCCGCATCGACAAGCAGCCGCGCCAGCGCGACCGCGTCTTTCAGTTCGGCGAGGTGCGCGTCTTTGTCGATCCCAAATCGTTCGTCTACCTTCAGGGCACGACCCTGGACTGGAAAGAGACGCTGATGCACCGCGGCTTCGTCTTCGTCAATCCGAACGCCCAGAAGACCTGCGGCTGCGGGTCGTCGTTTTCGTAAGAACAGTTTCGATTAAAGGCCAACCGCAGAGGTCACAGAGGAACACAGAGCACAGTTTTTTTGCAAGTTTTGAGGACTCCGTGTACTCTGTGTTCTCTGCCCTGAAAATAGGAGTCGCTACACGTAAAATCAACGACTTATAGCCTTCCTATTTTCATGTTTTCTGGGTGGGATTTCATCCCATGTGCGACTGTGGTTATTCTTTTGGTTGCGAACCCGAAACTGAAAGCTCGAAACTTGAAACTGGTGTCCTATGCCTGACAAGCTATACCAGCCGACCGCGGTATCGGTCGAAAAGCAATCGGAGCAGGCGCATCAGTGCTGGTCCTGCGGAGACATGCGGGCGGCGCATTTCTGCGACTCCTGCGGGCGGGTGCAGCCGCCGCAGCCGGCCGACTTTTTTTCCTTCTTCGGGCTGCCGCACAAGCTGAACATCGACGACTCTTATCTGCAGCGCGAGTTCTACGCTCTCAGCCGCAAGCTGCATCCGGACGTCTTTGTGCGCGCCAGCCAACTGGAGCAGAACTGGAGCCTGGAGAAAAGTTCGCAGCTCAACGACGCCTACCGCACGCTGCGCGATCCGGTCTCGCGCACCGAATACCTGTTGCGCAAGGAAGGCGTCCAGTTGGACGAGCAGTCCAAGCTGGCGACGGAAAAGGCGCGCTCCGCCGGCACGCTCAAGAAGCAGGTGCTGCCGCCGGACCTGCTGGAAGAGGTCTTCGAGCTCAACCTGCAACTGGAAGAGGCGCGCGCCAACAAGAAGTCCGGCGAGCAGGACGCCGGCCTGCTGCGCGAACTCGAACAGACCAGGCAGCGCCTGGAAGAGAAATACAAGGCCCTGATGGGCGAGCTGAAGGAGTGCTGGGACGAGTGGGACGCAATGATCGACCGCGGCGGGCAGGACGAGGGCCGCACCATCATGCTCGACCGCATGCTCGACGTGCTCAACCGTCGCAGCTACCTGCGCAACCTGGTGCGCGACGCGAACGAGGTGCTGGAGTAGCGCTACATTCAATCATTGTGGGTGGGCCAAAGGACCCCGGTTCGCTCAGCATGACAACTTAGGGAATTTCTACTTCGATTTGCGTTTGAGCTTATAGAAGATCGCAATCATGTCCAACCAACGCGTAGTCGGCATCGATCTCGGAACCACGAACTCGCTGGTGGCCTTCATGCCAGGCGCGGCCCAGGGAGGCGAAGAGTCCGCCGGAGCCGCCGTAAACACAGCGCCCGCAGGCCGCCCGATCATCATTCCCGGCGAAGATGGCTCCAACCTGCTTCCTTCGCTGATCGCGCTCGGTCCCGATGGGCGCATTGTGGTTGGCAACCCCGCCCGCAAGCTGCTGATTGAAACCCCGGAGCGCGCCGTCTATTCGGTGAAGCGGCTGATGGGCCGCGGCCTCGAAGACGTGCAGGACGAACTCAAGCTTTTCCCATTCCGCCTGGCCGACGACCTTCTGCCCGGCGAGGTGCTGCGCATCAAGCTGGGCGAGCGCACCTATACGCCGCCGGAAATTTCGGCGCACATCCTGCGCCAGCTCAAGCGCAATGCCGAGCGCTTCTTCGCGGCGCCGGTCAAGCAGGCGGTGATCACCGTTCCCGCTTACTTCAACGACGCGCAGCGGCAGGTCACCAAGGACGCCGGCCGCATCGCCGGTCTGGAGGTGCTGCGCCTGGTGAACGAGCCGACAGCCGCGTCGCTGGCCTACGGGCTCGACAAGAAGAAGAACGGGACCATCGCCGTCTACGACCTCGGCGGCGGAACCTTCGACATCTCCATCCTCAAGCTGCGCGACGGAATCTTCGAGGTCATGGCCACCAACGGCGATACGCACCTGGGCGGCGACGATATCGACAACCTGCTGATCGCCACCGCGCTCGACGACATTCGCGGCGAGTTCGGACTCGACCTGCGGGGCAATGGCGAGGCCGTGCAGTTGATCCGCCAGGCGGTCATCGACGCCAAGATCGCACTCTCTTTCCACGAGCGCGCGCTGATCGAGGTAAATCTGCCGTCCACCACCCCGGCAGACGCCAAAGCGGAGTCTGCCGGGGGCCCCGGGGGCGGAAAGAACTATCAGCGGGAGATCACCCGCGAGCAGTTTGAGCAGCTAATCAAGCCCATTATCGAGCGCACCGCCGGTCCTTGCCGGCAGGCCATGCAGGATGCCGGCGTGCGGCCCGAGCAGATCGACGAGGCGGTTCTGGTCGGTGGCTCGACGCGCATTCCCATGGTGCGGCGGCTGGTGCGCGAGCTGTTCAAGCGCGAGCCGCACTGCGAACTGAATCCGGATGAAGTTGTCGCCCTGGGCGCGGCCGTGCAGGCCGACATACTGGCGGGCGGCTCGCAGGCCACAGAGGACATGCTGCTGCTCGATGTCACGCCGCTTTCCCTCGGCATTGAGGCGCTGGGAGGGGTGATGGCGAAGATCATCCAACGCAACTCGACCATTCCGGCCTCGGCGACCGAGCATTTTACGACCGGGGTGGACGGCCAGACCAGCGTCGCCATTCACGTGGTGCAGGGCGAGCGCGAGCTGGCGCGGGATTGCCGCTCGCTGGCGCGCTTCGATCTGAAAGGGGTTCTGCCCATGCCGGCGGGACTGCCGCGCATCGAAGTGCGCTTCCTGATCGACGCCAACGGCATTCTGCACGTCTCGGCGCGCGAGCAGCGCAGCGGCAAAGAGGCGGAGATCGAAGTGCAGCCCAGCTACGGGCTCTCCGACGAGCAGGTCGAGAACATGATTCTGGAGTCCTACGACTTCGCCGAGCAGGACCTGCTGGCGCGGCAGCTTATCGAGGCGCGCAACGAGGCGGAAACCATTCTCGGCGCGCTCAAGAAGGGAAAAGAAAGTCCGGCATGGCAGCAGCTTGCTCCGGCGGAGCGCGAACAGGTCTGGCTGCGCGAGCGCGAGCTGAAGGCCGCCACGCCGCTGGACGATCCGGGGAAGATTCGCGCCGCCATCGGCGCCCTGAACCAGGCGACTATGCACCTGGCAGAGATGATGATGGAAACCGCCGTCAGTGGCGCTCTCAAAGGCAAGAGCATGGACGACACCGGCCTCGCAGAAGGTCCGGCAGCCCCGCACCCGATCAGCAAGGCGGAGTTCGAGTAAATAGGGGTTAGGGATTAGAAAAGACAAACCACAGAGGTCACAGAGGTACACAGAGTCAGAAAGTGCGGTAATCTTCTCTGTGTAACTCTGTGTCCTCGGTGGTTATCTTTTTCTGGTTGCGCGAACGATGGCGGATCACAATACCAAATCACTTGGCGCGGCGCCGGCCGCGGCCGCTGCCGCCAACACGGTGCGGGTTACATTCCTGCCCGGCAACCAGTCGGTGGAATTCGAGCACGGCAGCCTTCCTTACCAGGAACACGGCAAGCCGCAGTCGCTGCTCGATGTGGCCATCAACTTCGGCATTCACCTGGAGCACGCCTGCGGCGGCAACTGCGCCTGCACCACCTGCCACGTGGTGGTGCGCAAGGGCCGGGAGCTGCTGAGTGAACTGGAGGACGACGAGGCCGACCGGCTCGACATGGCTGCCGATCTGCAACTGAATTCGCGCCTGGGCTGCCAGGCGCGCATCGTCAAACCGGGAGAAGTGGTGGTTGAGATTCCTTCGTGGAACCGCAACTACATTTCCGAAGGCGGCGGGAGCACCTTGTAGCGTTGCCAAGACCCACATCTGCCAAAGGAAGGCAGATGCGGGGCACCAGTACCTCGCAGTCGAGTACAATTCGGGATGGACGAGCCCGCCTTGCGCAGGAGTGAGAGATGCCTACCGAACTCCGTTGGGATGACGCCGAGGACCTCGGCCTCTTGCTGGCCGACAAATTTCCCCATCAGAATCCGCTTGAGGTCCGCTTCACCGACCTGCACCGCATGGTAGTCGAGCTATCCCCGTTTGACGACGATCCGCGGGCTTCCAATGAGGCCAAGCTCGAAGCCATACAGATGGCATGGTACGAGGAGTACCAGGACAGAGCCAAATAACTTCAAAATTGACACGCTACTCTCAGGCGGCGGGCCGCGGCCACAGATTAGGATTCATCATGACCAAACAAGAAGTCATCCGCAAATATAAGCAGTACCTGTTCCCCTCCGTCAGCACTTACTATTCCGAGCCGCTGGTGACCGACCACGCCAGCATGCAGTACCTGTGGGACGTGGACGGCAAAAAGTACCTCGACTTTTTCGGCGGCATTGTGACCATCTCCGTTGGCCATGCCAATCCGCGTATCACCTCCAAGATCAAGGCGCAGATCGACCGCCTGCAGCACGCCTCGACGCTGTTTCCCAACGAGGCTATCGTGGCCCTGGCGGAGAAGATCGCGCGCCTGACACCGGGTGAAATCACCCAGAGCATGTTCACCAACAGCGGCACCGAAGCCAACGAGACGGCCATCCAGCTCGCCCGCGCCCATAGCGGCAATTTCGAGATCATCGCCCTGCGCCACGGATACAGCGGCCGCTCGCAACTGGCGCAGTCGCTTACCGCCCACAGCCCCTGGCGGCAGTCGCTGCCCGGCGGCTTCGGCGTGGTGCACGCGTTGAATCCATATTGCTACCGCTGTCCGCTGGGCAAGACCTATCCCGATTGCGGCGTGGCTTGCGCCAACGACGTGGAAGCGGTGATCCAGACCTGCACTTCTGGCCGCATCGCCGGCTTCATTGCCGAGCCCATCCAGGGAGTGGGCGGCTTCATTACGCCGCCGCCGGAGTACTTCAAGATCGTCTTCAAGACGGTGAAACAGTACGGCGGCGACTTCATTGCCGACGAAGTTCAGACCGGCTGGGGACGCACCGGGCGCAAGTGGTTCGGCATCGAGCAGTGGGAGGTCACTCCCGACATCATCACCGCCGCCAAGGGACTGGCCAACGGCACGCCGATAGGCGGGACGTTCACTCGTCCCGAGATCGCCGCCAGCTTCCGCGGACTGCAGATCTCCACCTTCGGTGGTAATCCTGTTACCTCGGTGGCCGCGAAAGCTACGCTCGATTTGATTGAAGAAGACAATCTGGTGGAGAACGCGCACGTGGTTGGCGGCTATTTCCGCGACGGGTTGGAAGGGTTGAAGAACAAGTATCCGGTGATTGGCGATGTGCGCGGAATGGGCCTGATACAGGCCATGGAGCTGGTGAAAGACCGCGCCAGCAA
>JBEKQR010000175.1:0-8542 GCA_049519515.1 Candidatus Korobacteraceae bacterium | reverse complement strand
CCCAGGTCCGGGCGGTTTACGTGCATCACTCCGCCCAGGCCGTGGTTGGTTCCGCCGGCCTTCATGAACAGGTCCAGGGCGATCTCGCGCAAGGAAATTCCCTTGGCCAGCAGATGGCCATAGCCGCGATGGGTATAGATCATCTGGTCGGTCTTTCGCAGAGGCGTGACTGCAGCCACCATCAGCGCTTCCTGCCCCACACCGGAGTGATAGTGGGGCACAGGCACGCCACGGCGATTGAGATCGCCCATGCGCTCGTCGAACTTGCGGCTGAGCATCATGAACCGGTACGCGGAAGCAAGCTCTTCCACGCGCATCCGTGTTTCCATTGGTTTCGCCTCAAATGGCTGGCGCTTAGACTTCAATGCCAGCCGATATTCGCAATCTTGCCGTGCAGTTTACCCGAGGGGCTGATAACTGCCCCACTCAAGTAAAAGGAGCTTGAGTGGGCCACCCATCCGAAGAGAAAATAATTCTTCGCTTCGCTCGACGAAGTTGAACACAGCGGCTAAAGCCGCATCGCGTTTGGCGCCCTGATTCCCACGCCTGAACGGGCTGCGGAAAAACAGATTCCAGATCGAACGAGACCCCAAGCTCTTGTTATGCCGTCTTGTAGTATCCACGCCCCATAGCGCCTCGCTTGTTGCTTCGGCGCGTTTTTCCGCAGCCTGTGAAGGCGTGGGCTTCCACCAGGTCTGCCTTGGAAAAAACCTTTGCATCGCCCCTACGGGGCTCGACAACTTTTCTCTTTGCCTTCCCAGCGCTGAAGCGCTGGGCTAACACACATTGCCCGCTACGCGGGCGCGGTTGTTATTCTTCCCTGTCCATTGAAGGCGTGGGCTTCCACGCGACTTCATTCAGCGCCGCTGCAAGAGCAAGTCCGAGCATTTCTCGGCAATCATTACCGTGGCCAGGTAAGTGTTCGCCCGAACCACCTGCGGCATGACCGAGGCATCGCTCACGCTCAGGCCCTCCACGCCGCGCACCTGGCAGAGGGGGTCGAGTACCGCCTCCGGATCATCGGCTCGCCCCATGCGGCAAGTGCCGGCAACATGGAACATGCCAACCGTGCGCTCCTCGACCGTGCG
Source organism: Candidatus Korobacteraceae bacterium (assembly GCA_049519515.1). GTDB lineage: Bacteria > Acidobacteriota > Terriglobia > Terriglobales > Acidobacteriaceae > CAWBRT01. The sequence continues at coordinate 7,454 of JBEKQR010000175.1, read as the reverse complement.
CGCCAGGAAGGCTTCATCCATCAGCGCCTCTTCCGGCTGGTTGGGAGCAATGAGATGGCGCAGCACCCAATCTCCCAGCGCCGCCGGTCCATCGAACAGGCTGGCGAGCACGCCGGCGACGACTCCGTTCCAGCGCGTGGGATTGCCCAACTTGCGCGCCCGCTCGGAATAGGCAATCGGAAAAACCTGCTGCCGTATGCTGCGCACCGCCGGGTCCTGCATCACCTTGAGGGCGAATCCCATCCCGGCCACCATGCGGCAGCGGTCACGCGGGTCCTGCAGCAGATTGAAATCGACGCGAGGCTCTACGGCGGGGTCCGGAGAAGCCAGCGTCACCTGCCCGCGCGAGAACGGATAGTAAAGGCAAATGCCCAGCGCACAGATGCATTCCCCCAGCCGGTGCCAGGATGTCCGGTTCAGCACAAGCATCATCATGTCGCCGGCGGGCGCTGATTGAACTCCGGAGCTGAAGCGCAAGACCGTGCAGGAGCGAAAGGGATTGTTGGAGCCTTTTTGCCGCGCGTCCTTGTTCAAGTGCGCCGCCAGATAAAGAAAGGGATGATTCTGCAGGTTTCGTCCGACCCCGGGCAAAGCGGCTATTACCGGCCTTTCTAAAGCCTTCAACTGCTCCGCCGGGCCGATTCCGGAGCGCATCAGGATGGCGGGCGTATGGATCGCGCCTGCGGCAATGACAACGTGCCGCGCCTGGAAGGTGGCGCGCGCGCCACCCTGCAGCGCCTCGACGCACATGGCACGACGGCCCTCGAAAAGGACCCGGTCAACAGTCGTATCCGCCTGAACCTTCAGATTTGGCCGGCGGCGTGTCTCAGCGTCAAGGTAGGCGGAAGCCGACGAGACCCGTTTTTCAAACGTCTTGCACATGGGCAGCGAGCCGTAGCCGTCATCGAACTCGCCGTTCATGTCGGGGATGAATCGATATCCATGCCTGCCGGCGGCTTCCTGCACCGCGCGCGAGAACGGAGGCCACTCTTCCGGGTCGTAGCGGCGGATAACCACCGGACCTTCCTGGCTGTGCAGTTCTCCGCCAAAGTCCCAATCGTTCTCCATGCGGCGAAAGTACGGCAACACGCCCGCCCAGTCCCATCCCTGGGCCCCGGCCGCGGCCCAGCCGTCGTAGTCGGCGGCAAGGCCGCGCAGCGCCGTCATGCCCTGCACGCTGGAGCCTCCGCCCATAACCCGCGCCTGCTCGTAGCGCACGGCGGCAGCGGCAGACTTGAAATGGACCCGCAGATCGCGCCACATGTAGTTGGGATTGGAGTAGGAACGCGGATAGGTGTCCTCGATATCCGCAGGCACGCGGCCGGGCGGCGTGTCCTGCCCGGCTTCGAGCAGCAAGACCCGGTCGCCACCGGCCGAGAGCCGGTTGGCGAGCACGCAGCCCGCCGAGCCTCCGCCGACTATTACATAATCCCAAACTGACATAGCGTTCTCTTTGTTCCTGGAGCCGACCTACACCGCCTTGGCGTAAGGTGTGACTTCCAGGACGAACTACCCCACCCTAGCAAAAGAAGCTAGGGTGGGGCACCCGCGCCGTTCTAATCCGCCTTCACCGGATACTTGCCCTCGATGGCGCTCCAACGGTCGAAGCCGACGATCCGCTTGTACTCCTCCCAGCCCACGCCGGTGCCGAACAGCGCCAGTTCGCCGGATTTGAGGTCGGCCAGCGCCTGCTGCATGACGCGCGTGATGCGCATCAGCAGCGTGATCCCGTAAATAACCATTTTGAATCCGAGCTGTTGCAATTCGACCGGCTTGAGGATGGGCGTGCGGCCGCCCTCCAGCATGTTCGCCAGTTGCGGCGCATCGAAGGCGCGGGCAATCACGCCGAGCTCTTCAATGGTTTCCGGGGACTCTATGAACAGGCCATCGGCTCCCGCCTTGAGGTAGCGTTCGCCGCGCCGCAAGGCCTCGTCCATCCCGTGGATTGCGCGCGCATCGGTGCGGGCGATGATGAAGGTATCGGGATTCAGGCGCTCGCCGGCGGCGGCCCGCAGCTTGGCTTCCATTTCGGCGGCGGGGATGACGGACTTGCCCGCCATGTGACCGCAACGCTTGGGCGCGACCTGGTCCTCGATGAAGACCGCCTGCACTCCCAGGCGCTCGTAAGTGTGCATTGTATAGACGGTGTTTTTGACGTCGCCGTAGCCGTTGTCGATATCCACCAGAAACGGCAACGAGCTGACCGCGAGAATGTCGGCGACCGCTTCGCTTATGTCCCGCAACCCGGCCAGGCCGATATCAGGGATCCCGTAGCGCACGCCCACGGTCTGAAAGCCGCCGATGAAACAGCCCTTGAACCCGGCCTGCTGGATGAGCAATGCGCTCAGGCAATCGTGCGCCCCAGGCAATACAAGAATATCCCCGGAGTTCACCAACTGACGAAACGTCGGAGCAGCTTTCATCGATCCGTCCTTTCGGTCGCAGGAGAAAACGCGGCGGGCCTTCCCGGCAACGAGTCTTGGCGCAGAGTATTCCGCGACACCTTGCTCAGGTCGCAGGCGCCGGTCATGGCCATGGCGATATCTAGTTCCTTGCGGATGATCTCCAGCGCCTTGGTCACTCCCGCTTCGCCCATGGCCGCCAATCCCCAGAGGTATGCCCTGCCGATCAGGCAGGCGCGGGCTCCAAGCGCCAGGGCCTTTAGCACGTCGTGGCCCGACTCGATGCCGCTGTCGAACAACACCTCGACCCGGTCGCCCACGGCATCAACCACCCGCGGCAGCGCCGAAATGGTTGATGGTCCACCGTCGAGATTACGCCCGCCGTGGTTGGAGACGATGATCCCATCTACCCCGCAGTCCGCTCCCAGCTTGGCATCTTCGGGATCGGTGATGCCCTTGAGAACCAGCTTTCCCGGCCAGGTGCGGCGGAACGATTCAATATCGCGCCAGGTCAGAGCCGGGTCCAGGTTGCGCAGCTTGCGCATGTTCTGCCCGCCATGCCGGCCTATCCAACCGAGCAGCGAACTCTTATGTTTATATCCGGGCATGTAGCCGACGAGGTTCCCGTAAGCGGTCTGGCGCCCAAACAGTACGTTCCAAGTCCAGGACGGCTTGGTGATCACGTCCCAGACATTCCTCATGGTTACCTGCGGCGGAACCGATAGCCCGTTTTTGAAGTCGCGATAGCGCTCGCTGGGGATGGGGGTGTCCATGGCGATGACCAGCACCTGGCATTGCGCCGCCATGGCCCGCTCCAGCAATGACTGGGTAAGGCTGCGATCGCGCATGGCGTAGAGCTGGAACCAGAACGGCTTCTCCACTTCGGCGTGGACGTACTCGATCGGGCAGATAGACATGGTGCCCAGGCAGAACGGAATGCCGAAGGCATGGGCCGCGCGGGCGGCCAGGATTTCGCCATTGGCGTGATAGAGGCCGCACAGCCCGGTGGGGGCCAGCGCCAGCGGCATCGAGACCTCCTGGCCCAGGATGGTGGTGGCCATGGAGCGGGTCGAAACATCAATGCCGACGCGCTGGCGGAACTGGATGGCGGAGAGGTCGCGGCGATTGGCCCGCAGCGTCAACTGCTCGTGAGCGCCGTCCAGGGCGAAATCGAACATCACCTTGGGAATTCGCCGGCGCGCCATGTCGCGCAAGTCCGCAATGCAGGTTATGACGTTCACTGTCCTTGTCCTTCAGCTCGCAAGCTGGAATCGTGAAGCGCAGCGACGCTTCCAACCGCGGACGTAATATTCCATACCAGACTTTGACTCGCGCAGCTCAGGCCCGTTTTCTCAGTCGGCCGTTACCGGGCTCGCGACGGTCGTCCTGGGGAGGGAATCGACATCGGAGACGGCGAGCCGGCGCATCTCCTCGCGCTGCTCCTTGAGTTCCTTCTTCTCCGGGACCGCCAGGGAAACCACCACCAGCACGATGGTATTTACGATCAGCGCGTCAATGCCGGCCAGCGGCCCCAGGGGCGGCTCGTAAACGAATGACCAGAGCATCATGCACAGGACGCCACACGTCCATCCACACTGCGCGCCGAGCCGCGTCACTCCGCGCCAGAGAAAGCCGATCATAAACACCGGGAAGAATTGGATAAGCGATCCGTGAGTGATGTTGATTAGGGTCCAGATGAACGGCGGCGGGTAGAAACATACGCCGACGGTAATCAATGCCATGCACACGATGAATATGCGCGCCGTGAGGATGATCAGCCGGTCCCGCTTCGGACCGGGAGCGAGGTTATTCCGGCGCACGTACCAGGGCTCAAACAGGTCCTTGATGAAGATATTGGCGACCGAGAGCATGCCGGAGGTGAAATTCGACATGCCGCCGCCCCAGGCGTTCATCACGAACCAGGGCACCAGCCACACGGCCGCCACCTGCAGGCCGGCGGCCAGGGTTTCGTCGGTCTTGGTAATGTTCGGTATGAAGCTGTTCACCGCCAGCCCGGTGGCGAAATAGCTGAAGGCGGCGAAGGCGACCATGGTGGCGCTCATAATGACGCCTCGGCGCATGTTGCTCTCATCGCGCACGGCAAACATGCGAAAGCACCGGTCGGGCTGGACGCAGGCGCCAAATCCCATATAGATCAGCCAGGAGTAAAAAATGCCCAGCGCCGGCGCCGATGTTCCCACCACCGCCTTGGGCGTGTCCAGCACGCGCATCACTCCGCCGCCGTGGAACACCAGCGCGAAGATTGCTCCCAGGAGAAATACCAGCAGCAGTATCCCGTGAAAGATGTCGGTGTTGGCGACGGCGCGTAACCCGCCCTTCAGCGTGTACACAGTAGCCAGGACCACGAACAGCCACACGCCGGCCGCATAAGGAAATCCCGTATAGCGATTCAGCAGGTAGCCCAAAGCCACCGGATTGACCATGAAGTACGGAATGGCGGCGCAGATGCCGACGATGGCCATGCCCCAGCGCAGGTAACGGCTCTGGTAGAAATCGCGAATGAACACCGCCTGCGTCTGATATCCGCGCAGACGGCCAAGACGGCGCAGCCGCGAGCCGATGTACCAGTACGTCAGCGGCATCAGAAACGAGTAGCCGATGATGTAGCCGAGCATGTTGCCGCCGTCGCGGTAAAACAGGCCTATGGTTCCCAGCAGCGCGCCGGCCGGGGCGATGGTGGTGAACACCGCCATGGACTCTTGCAGCCAGTTAAGGTGGCGATTGGCTACGAAGAACGACTCCGTGTTTTTCCCGGCGTCCCGCCCGGAGTAGAAGCCGATGCAGAGAATCACAACCAGGTAGACACTCAGAATGACAACCGTCCAGAACGTCACGCCGCACCTCCGCCGCCCGACCCCTTGGGCTTGTCAGGAAACGTGCAGATGTACATGGAAATGAGCCCCACCACCACGCACACCAGGCTCAAGGGAAAGACAATGAAGCGCTGATTCAACAGCGGATTGAAGGGTATTGTGGCGACAATGCCGAGCATTACTAAATACACAACTCTCGCCCAGGTTTTCATGTTTAGAGCGCCTTTCTGATGGCGGGTCAGCCGTACTTTTGCCACCGGCTCGAGGTCAGCAAAGAAACTTGGTCACTTAGCAAGCTGTGCCGCGAATTCTGGCGAATCGCCGGTAGCCGGCGCAGTGATGAAAGTCACATCCAGAGGTGATTCGCCGGCAAAGTCCGTCCTTCTTCGAGATTGCAGCCGGCGCGCTCCCCTTTTTCACAAAACGTGAAGCGCGCAAGTGAAACTTCAAACCAGCCCTGCCCAGCACCGGATGCAGCCGCGGTGTTATTCTAGTCGGGCTTAGACAGGCTCCTATCTCTCATGGCAGATTCAGAAATTCCCGAATCCCAACCTCCCGCCGAACCCGACGAGTCGTTCGACGACATTCTTTCGCAGTACGAGCGCAGCCGTTCGCGCCGGGCTGAGCCGGGCAAAGGGCTGGAAGGCACGGTGATTGCCGTCTCCGCCGACTCGGTTTTTCTCGATATCGGCTTCAAGACCGAAGGCATTCTTCCCCTGGCCGACTTCGCCAGCGCCGGCGAAACCGTCCAGCCCGGGGACAAGCTGCCGGTCACCATCAAGGGCCGCGATCCGGAAGGCTACTACCAACTGGCGCGCGGCAGGATCGAGCGGCCGCGCGACTGGTCGTCGCTGGAGAAGGCCTTCACCGAGAAGACGGCGATTGCCGGCACGGTCACCGGCGTGGTCAAAGGTGGGGTCAGCGTGGACGTGGGAGTGCGCGCCTTCATGCCGGCCTCGCGCAGCGGCGCGCGCGATGCCGCCGAGCTGGAGAAGCTGGTGGGGCAGGATATCCGCTGCCGCATCATCAAGCTCGACGTGACCGATGAGGACGTGGTGGTGGACCGCCGCGCCGTGGCCGAAGAGGAAGAGCGCGCCACCAAGGAGCGGCGCTTCGGCGAGATCAAGGAAGGCGAGACGGTGCGCGGCGAAGTGCGCAGCCTGACCGACTACGGCGCCTTCGTCGATATTGGCGGGGTGGATGGCTTGCTGCACGTCGGCGACATCTCCTGGGGCCGGGTGAACAAGCCCTCGGACGTGCTCTCGCCGGGGCAGCAGATCGAAGTCAAGGTGCTCAAGGTCGATCACGAGCGGCGGCGCATTTCCCTCGGCCTGAAGCAGTTCCAGGCCGATCCATGGGAGTCAGCCGCCGACAGATACAGGCAAGGCGAGCGCGTGCGCGGCGCGGTGACGCGCCTGGCTGACTTCGGCGCGTTTGTCGAGCTGGAGCCGGGAATCGAAGGCTTGATCCACCTTTCCGAGATGTCGTGGTCCAAGAAGGCGCGCAAGCCCGGCGACGTGGTGAAACCGGGCGAGACCGTCGAAGCGGTCGTTCTGGCGGTTAATGCGGGCGAGCGCCGCATCTCGCTCGGCCTCAAGCAGGCGCTGGGCGATCCCTGGGTTGAGGTGACGCGGAAGTTTCCGGTGGGCTCGGCGATCGAGGGGCCGGTGACCAGCCTGACCAAGTTCGGCGCATTCGTGCAGCTCGCCGAGGGAATCGAGGGCATGATTCACATCAGCGACATCAGCGCCGAGAAGCGCCTCAACCATCCCGGGGACTTGCTGCGGGTGGGACAGCCGGTCAGGGCCCAGGTGCTGGAAATCGACACCGAGAAGCGCCGCTTGAAGCTGGGCATGAAACAACTGCTGCCAACCAGCCTGGAGGAATATATCGGCGAACATAAGCCCGGTGACGTGGTCACGGGGCGCATAGTCGAGATTGCGGGCGGATTGGCCCAGGTGGAGCTGGGCGAGGGCATTCATGGCACCTGCCGAGTGTCCACGGAGCCGGCGGCCCAAGCCGAAACCGGCGCGCCGGCGGCAGCAAAGCCCGATTTGTCCTCGCTGAGCTCCATGCTGCAAGCACGCTGGAAGGGCGGCGCCGCCAGCAGCGCGCCCAAGCGGGAAGAGGCGCGCGCCGGGCAGGTTCGCAGCTTCCGCATCGCCCGGCTGGATGCGGCCGCGAAAAAGATCGATCTGGAATTGGTGGAATAAGGTTT
>JBEKQR010000174.1:0-8569 GCA_049519515.1 Candidatus Korobacteraceae bacterium | reverse complement strand
GGAGCGCAGCTCGGCCCACTTGCCTGCTTCTCCCAACGAGACTTTGTCGAAGGCATGGTTGATAGCGCACGCCGCCAGGGCGGTGAGATCCTGGCCGGCGGTTCGCGTCCGGCTGAGGCGCGCCTCGCCAAAGGCGCCTTTTATCTGCCCACCTTGGTGATGGGGCTGGCCAACACAGCCAGCGTTGTCCAGCAGGAAATCTTCGGTCCCGTATTGTGCATTTTGCCTTTTGACAACGAGGAAAACTTGATTGCGCAGGCGAACCAGACCGTCTATGGCCTAGCCGCCGGCATCTGGACCGCCGACTACAAGCGGGCATGGCGTGTGGCGCGGGCACTGGAGGCGGGAACGGTCTGGATCAACACTTACAAGCAGTTGTCCATCGCCGCGCCGTTCGGCGGATTTAAGGACAGCGGACTTGGCCGCGAGAAGGGAGTTCAGGCCATCAGGAACTATCAACAGGCCAAGTCGATCTACTGGAGCATGTCCGACGGTTTCGACGGCGGTTTCAGCATGGCCAAAAAATAAGAAACGACGCCCCCTGACTCCACTGGGAGTACAGGGGACGCAAGAGCGGTGAGTGCCGTAAGAGTGGAGTTTCCTCGTTCGAGCGGTGCAGCAGTATCAAACACCGATCGACTTGCCCAGCGCCAGGCTCCTGCCATCCCAACCTCTAGGCAGTCGTAGCCGTCCCTTTGGCGAAGCTGCGAATCTCGCCCACGGCACGGGCTCCGGCATTCACCAGCAGGCTTACCTCATTGGCATAAGGCACAAGCCGCACCCCCTTAGCGATCCACTCCTTAGCCGATGCCGTGTCCTGCACGAGGAGCCCGGGGATTTTCTTGTGCCGCTGGCAGGCGGCAATCAACATCTCGACGCGGCGCACGATCTCGGGATGGTTGGTCTGCCCGGGCAGTCCGAGATCGGTGGAGAGATCAGCGCGTCCTATGACCGCACCATCCACACCGTCCACTGACAGGATTTGATCCAGGTTGTTGATGCCTTTTTCGCTCTCGATCTGGACAAGCAGCAGGGTCTCGGCGTGGGTCGACTTGACGTATTCGTCTCCCTTGGCTCGACCGAAACCCGTATGCGGACCCATCAGATTCATTCCCCTCTCGCCCAGCGGCGGGAAGCGGATGGCCTTGACGACGGCCGTGATCTCCTCGCGGGTATCCACGTGGGGGATCAACAAACCCATAGCGCCATTGTCCAGCGGGCGAGTGAGCAGATGGGGATCTTTAGCCGAGGGCCGCACGATCGGGACCAAACCCGCCGCCAGCGCGGCAAAGCAGAGATCCCCAACCGTCTCCATCGAGAGGCAGGAATGCTCCATATCGATGTACATGAAGTCGAAGCCGGCTGTCGCGATCATTTGGGCAATCTGCGGAGTTCGCAGGGTGGTGACCCAGGTGCCAATTTGAACCTCGCCTTCGAGCAGCGCCCGTTTCACCTTGTTGGCGCGCATGAAAAACCTCCTTTTAGTTTATTGGGCGGCGGCGATTTCTGCTTCCCTCATAGCCCGCGGGTCGCGAATCGGTTTCCGCGTGAAGGTGTATGAGATCAAGGCGGCCACGATTACGATACCGCCCTGAATGTAAAATGCCGCTGCGAAGCTGCCGGTAGCCTTCACGATGTAGCCGGTGACGATCGGCGCAAACACGCCAAAGACGTTTGCCATGACCGCATCCATAGCAAGAACCGTTGCGGCCAGGTGGGCGTTCTCAAGCAGATCGTTGGTCAGAATAAGATTTAGAGTAAGGCATGTCAGGTTGAACGACATCGCCAGGGAAAGCACCACCAGAAGCGCCCATTGCGATTCTACAAAGTTTATCGTCACAACCACGCTGCAGCATAACAGCAACGTAATCACAATGTTTCTACGCTTCCCCTGGCTAATTCCTTCCGCTGTGAGCAGCCGGTCGCTGAGCTTGCTGAACCCCAGCACCGCGACCATCGCCACCAGGTAAGGAATGGCTCCGATGAAACCCGCTTTCACTAGATGGAGCCCGCGCGCCTGCACCAGGTAAGTGGGAAGCCATGCCAGGAAAACATAGTTGAAGTACGTCGAGCACCCCTGAGTCAGCATGACTCCCCACATGGAGCGCTGTTTCAGGAGACCGGGGAGCACTGCCTTGAGTTCGATCTTGCCGCCCAAGTTGCGGCTGTGAGCGGCCGCCGTGGGAGCGCTGTCGCGCGTGGTAAGAATAAGCTGCCGCTCTTCTTCCGTCAGCCAGGGACACTCCTCCGGCTGCCGGTAGTACAACAGCCAAAAGACGAGCCAGACGAAGCCGAGCGCGCCCAGGATGACAAACGACCAGCGCCAGCCAGCGGTCACGACAATCCAGGCAACGAGCGGCAGCGCCAAGGCCGGGGCGGCGTGTCCGCCGCAGTGGAAGATCGCACCGGCGATGCCACGCTCCCGGGCGGGAAACCACTGCCGGATCAATTTGCCGGCCACGGGAAACGTGGTGGCCTCTCCTATGCCCAGGCCCAGCCGCGTCGCGCACATGGTCGTAAAATTGACAACGCCGCCGGTCGCTATCGCTGCCGCCGACCACAATGCAATTGCAACCGCGCTGACGCGGCGCGCGCCGAAGCGATCGGTAAACGCGCCAGTTGGGACAAGGCAGAGCGTGTATGTCCACAAGTACGCGGAGAAGACCCAGCCCATGGTGGCGGGATTCCAATGGAACTCCTTGGCGATGACCGGGGCCGCGACCGATAGGTTCACCCGGTCAATGTAGTTGATCAGCAGATTGAAAAACAGGAAGACGGCGATCCAAATGCGTTTGCCGCTCAGGATGCCACGGACACTGTTATCCATTGTTACCCCCTTGGCGCCAACCCAGGGCACGTTCCGCTTCCGCCGTTGCCTTGGACTGGTTACTACAATTCCCGGATCGCATCGAACTGCGCCGCGTATTGGCTGGGGTCGATTCGCGCCTGAATTACCGTAAGACGGTTCGATTTCAACGCCTGGGAAAGAGCGTCGGCGTACTCTGTCTCGGTTCCGACCGAAACACCATCGCCCCCGAAAGCCTGCGCAAGCCTGATATAGTCGGGGCCCTGGAACTCCGTACCCACGATCCCTAACTTCTTCTTGATTTGTTTCAGCTTGATCTGGCTCAGGGCTCCGTCGCTCAGCACGACGAATACCGGCGCGGCGCCCAGGTGCATCGCCGTCTGCAGTTCTGCCATGCGCATCGAAAAACCACCGTCGCCGCACAGCGAAACTACCTGCCGGGCCGGAAACACCATCTTGGCGGCAATTGCCGAAGGAACCCCAAAACCCATCGTCGCCAAGGGATTGGACAGCAACACGGAGTTGGGCGTGTAGGGGCGCCAAAGTTGGCAAAGAAGCAGTTTCGATGATCCTACATCAGTTGTCATGATGACGTCTTCGGCAGTAAGCGCCCGCGTGATGTCGAACACCCGGAATGGCGCCAGTCCCTTAGCGGGCAGAGCCAGGGCATCATGAACCTTTTGGCGGTACGCACATGCCGTCTGGTCGCTCCATTTGCGATCGGCGGGCAGGGCATCAGTCAACATTGTGAGGATCTCAGAGATGTTCCCCACCAGTTCCATCTCGGCGTGGAAGATCTCGTTGTAGTTGGAAACCCTATCGATGGTGACTATCGGCTGGACGTACTTCCACGGCTTGGCCAGCATGTCAGCCGGGTCCAGTCCGACGCCGATGATGAGGTCGGCCTTCCCCAGGATCTCCAATTCCAGCTTGCCGCCGATGAAGACGCCCGCCGAATAAGCATGATTCTCGGGCAGAGCTCCTTTGACCTTAGGCGTACAGAAAACGGGGGCGCCGATGCGCTCGGCGAGTGTTTTCAACTCGGGGTAAGCCTTATCCGAACGTACGCCCATACCAGCGATAATGACCGGCGCTTTGGCATTCTTGATTCTGTTCACAGCGCTGCTGAAGCCGGCTGGTTCCTGGGCATACATGCGCATGCTCATGACCTTGGTGACCGGAGGCAACGCCTTATCGGCCACCTGCTTCAGGGTCACGTCGTCGGGGAGGTCCAACTGTACCGGTCCTGGCCGGTCCTCCAGCGTGGTGCGTATGGCCCGGTGCATGGTTTCGTGAGCCCACTCGGCGGACAGGCACGCGGTCCACTTGGTAATCCCCTGGAACACCTGGCGGCTATTCAAAATCTGCCGGAGCACCACTTGAACAGTGCCCCACGGATAGTTGTCCGAGATAACCAGAAGCGGGGATCGATCCAGATAGGCAAATGCCACGCCGTTGGCCACGTTGGTGATTCCTGGCGAAATGGCCGTGGCTACCACGCCAGGAACTCCGGTCAGGTCGGCCGTGGCACAGGCCATCAGCGCGCCGGCGGTTTCGTGCGTAACCAGCACAAACTGGATCCCGGCTTTTTCGGTGGCATCGAGCAGGTCGATACTTCCGCCGCCTCCGGGAATTCCGAAAACGTAGCGCACGCCTTCACGCTTCAGCACGGTCGAGATCAACTCTACGACGGTAGCCATGAGTCCGTTCCTTTCTCGGCGCTCCATCAAACGCCGCAGCTGCGTTTGCCGGGATGGGAGAGCTGCCTCAAACTGGCAGGGAAGTCCCATTCGCGGCATATCGGAAACAAGCTGGCGCAGCGAACGGTTGGAGTGTACGAAGCGCGTTGTAGCGGGTCCAATTGTTTGATCCGATTTGCCGGATAGCCAGCCTTAATTGTCGAAATGCTAGGCGGTAAAAGGCGATAAACGACTTGAAGTCGGCGTTGAAAAGCCTTGGATTTGGTGCGCCGGGGCGCGCTTCGTGGGGTTTCGGCAGCGGGCGGTCATAGCTGCGGGCGCGGAAAGACGCCGCTCTCGATTGCAGAAACTGTGCTCCCCACGAATTAGAAGTCAACCCGGGAAATCCAGCCGGGAGATCACTCGCAACCAGCAGATCACAAAAAAATCAGCACCGGGCCGAGAATTGCGGTATCTTCACAGAACCTGAACTCCGAGTCTTTTAGTGACCACATTCATAAGCACTTAGTCGGTCGTCAGAGGCTCGCCGGGGCAGCCAATGACCCCGGTGAGGATGAGCGATGGAATTGCGTCATCTCCGCTATTTCATTCGGGCCGCCGAGTTCCTGCATTTCACGCGTGCGGCCGAATCGCTGAACGTTTCTCAGCCCACGTTGTCCATCCATATTCAGCAGTTGGAAGAAGAGCTGCAGTGCTCGTTGTTTGAACGCGCCGGCCGTCACGTACGGCATGTGCGCCTGACGGAGGCGGGTTCGCGTCTGCTCCAGCACGCCCGAACCGCGCTCCACGAGCTGGAGTTGGGCAAACAGGACCTCGCTGAGCTGCGCGGGCTACTGTGCGGTACGCTGCGTTTCGGCTGGACGCATGTGTTTACGCCCAGATTAATGTCGGCTGCGCTGCCGGCCTATACCGCCGAATACCCCGGCGTCCACGTCATTATGAAGTTGCGCCGCGTCGTCGAGATTGAGCACGAGATCTTGTCTGGAGCCATTGACCTGGGTCTCTCTTGGATCCCGCCGGAATCCGACGAGATCGAATACGAGGCGCTCTTTTCCGACGAGCTGGCGCTCGCGGTGGCGCGCCGACATCCGTTCGCCGGTCGAACCGAGGTTTCCATCCGCGAACTGGACGGACTCTCTCTCGCTCTACCCACCAGCGGAACCAACAGCCGCCGCCTTCTTGAGATTCCGCTTGTGAAAGAAAACGTCTCGCCTAAGGTGGTGGTTGAAATCGACGACATTCCAGCCCGGCTCTTGTTTGTGGAAACGATTGGCGCGGCCACCATAGTATCCCGGAGAGCTGCGGAGAACCGCCCTGAGCTGAAATGCCTCCCCATCACCGGGGCTCATCTGGGACGTTCAGCGGGCGTCCTCAAACCACGGGGCGTACGCCTGAGCAGCGCCGCGACAGCCTTCGTAGACACGATCAAAACTCATTTTCAGGAGATCAAGAGCCTGTAACTCGGCAGCGCTTTTGCCTCGTCCGGATTAGGGTGCGCCGCCGAATCGGCTTCAAGTCGCCAGCAGCCAGCGTCATCCTCCCTCCCGAATCAGTTGCCGGTTAGATCGAACCTGGTGGTCGATTCCATGTCGTCGCCATACCAGGCGAGAATCGCTGCCGGCCTTTCATCCAGATACCGGGTTCTTCCGTTCTCCTGCACCATGGCTACATCGTGACCCGGAATCACGATAGTCCCGGGGCGGCGTTGCCAGAGCTCCCAAACCATATTGATCGTGGCAGCGCTAACGGCGGCATCGTAAGTCATGTCGGTCGTACGCGAGACGAACTCGGCTCGGTTCTTCACCGCATCGCCGGTGAAAATGACGTCTTGCCGGCTGCCGTGCAGCACGTACACCATTCCCCCTGGAGTGTGGCCCGGCGCCAAGTGCGCCGTGATGCCTGGGAGAACCTCGTCGCCGTCGTTTACCGCCTGCAGCGTAGGGCATCTCTGTAGTTCCTGCACGTAGGCTTCGGGCACCGGGCTCGATCCCCAGGGCGCTTTGCTTGCCCACTCGAGCTCCTGCTTTCCGATGGCGATGCGGGCGTGGCGGAATAATACCCAGTTCACCATGTGGTCATGATGCGCATGCGTCAGCATCATATCCGTAACTTGAGCGGGTTTAATGCCGCGCTTGACCAATTCCTTGTTGAGCAAACCCCGCATCCCGAACGGCCCGCCATCCACTACAACCACTCGGCTTGAGGTGCGGATCAAGGCGATCGTGCTCCAGCCGAGCCCGCCGTGATAGACAGATTTGCCAGGAAATCCCTGAACGAGAATCTCTATTTCGTAGTTGTCAAGCTTGATATTCATTGGCGGTCTTCTCTCCAATGGGCGTTCGCCCCACTGTAAGCAATACTCCGGCGTTTAAACAAATTCTTTAACTTGATCTGCCGAATAGGGATTCGTAATGCCCTAAAGCTATTGCGAAAGTCTATCCGGCTGATCAAATCAAAGAATTAGCCCTTCGCCTCGAGATTCCATATACTTTGCACGCTTTTGCAAGGAATTCAACTACAGGTGACGAGTATGAGTACGTGGAACAAAGTGCGTGTCGGGTCGGGCGCAGGTACATCCGACGATCGCATGGTGCCGGCATTGGAGCTCGTGGAGCGCGGCCAAATTGATTTTCTGGTGTTCGAGTGTTTGGCAGAGCGAACCGTTGCCCGCGAATGTCTGGCACGTTCCAAAGACCCCAACAAAGGCTATACTCCCTCGCTGCATGATCGGTTGCGCACGGTGCTGCCAGCCTGTGTAAAACATGGCGTGCGAATCATCACGAATATGGGCGCCGCCAACCCCCTCGGAGGCGCTCGGGCGGCGCGCAATGAAGCGCGGGACCTCGGTTTGGGCGATATTCCATGCGCCGTCGTATTGGGCGACGACGTTACCGAACTCGTGCGCCAGCATCCGGAACTGCCGCTGATGGAAAGCGGCGAGCCGCTGGAATCCATCCTGCCCCGATTGGTTTCGGCAAACGCTTACCTGGGCGCCGACGTGATCTGCCAGGCCTTGGCGACCGGCGCAGCGATCGTGCTGACTGGTCGGGTAGCGGATCCCTCCCTATTTCTCGCTCCCATGATGTACACCCTGCGCTGGTCGTATGATGATCTTCCGAAAATTGCAGCAGGAATATTGGCGGGGCACCTGCTGGAATGCACGGCGCAGCTTACCGGTGGCTGTTTCGGCTGGCCGGGCAAGAAGGATGTTCCCGACTTGGCCCATGTCGGCTATCCATTTGCCGAGGTCAGCAGCGACGGCATGGTCACCCTCGGCAAAACGCCGGATTCCGGCGGCCGCCTCGACATCATGACCTGTACCGAGCAGATGATCTACGAAATCCACGATCCGACCGCCTACATTACCCCCGACTGCGTGTTGGACATCACTGAAGTCCGTTTCATCGAGGAGGCGAAGAATCGGGTGAGGGTGGAAGGGGCCAAGGCGCGCCCCCGCACGGACATGTACAAGGTCATCGTCGGTTATTCCAACGGCTACATCGGCGAAGGCGAGGTATCCTATGGCGGCATCGATGCCGTCGCGCGCGCCAAGTGGGCAGCCGAGGCGGTGCAGCAGCGTCTGCGCGATCGCGGTTTTACTTATGACGATTTCCGGGTCGACCTGATTGGCATGACCAGCCTGCATGGCGAGGCCGCTTCCCGGCCTGAGCCCTACGAAGTGCGACTGCGCATGGCCGGGCGCACCCCGAACCGCCGCGCTGCGCACGCCATCGGGTTCGAAGTGCGCGCGCTGCACATGCATGGCCCCGGCGGCGCCGGTGGCGGTTGTGAACCGCGCGTACGTGACGTGCTGGCCGTCAAATCGGTGCTGTTGCCAAAGCAGCTTGTCACTCCCGAAGTAGTCATGGAGGGCTCTCATGAGTCTGCGCGTATATGATCTGGCGCATTGTCGCGCCGGCGACAAGGGCAATACATCCAACATCTCGGTCATCTGCTACGACGAGAAGGATTGGGAATTTCTGCAGCGTGTGCTGACGCCTGCGCGTGTCATGGCCGCCTTCGCGCATATCGCCGGTGGCCCGGTGCGGCGGTACGAACTGCG
>JBEKQR010000173.1:0-8666 GCA_049519515.1 Candidatus Korobacteraceae bacterium | reverse complement strand
CCCGCATTTTTGTTGGCTCTGGACGGCGTGGCTCAAGGCACCCCAGCAAGTCAAATGCGGACTTGCTGGGGACCCCGCGAAGCCACGCCCTTTCAAAGCACTATTTTTGAAACAAGCTCTAAAAAACTACCCCACCCTAGCAAAGGAAGCTAGGGTGGGGCACCCGCTCCATGGTGGAAGCGCCGGGCTTCAGCCCGGTACTGTGTTTCCTAACCCCTATTCCTTACTCCCTATCTTGTATGTCCGCCCTCCATGCCTTTTTCTGCCAGGCCCTCCTGGGCGGCGGCCAGGCGCGCGGTCAGCACGCGGAACGGAGAACAGGAGACGTAGTCCATGCCCACGCGGTGACAGAACTTCACCGACTCGGGCTCGCCGCCGTGCTCGCCGCAGATGCCGACCTCCAGCTTCGGACGCGTCATGCGGCCGCGCTCGGTGCCCATCTTCACCAACTGGCCCATGCCCTCCTGGTCGAGGACGGCGAACGGGTCCTGCTTGAAGACGCCCTCCTTCAGGTAATAAGGCAGGAACTTGTTGATGTCGTCGCGCGAGAAACCAAAGGTGGTCTGGGTGAGATCGTTGGTGCCGAAGCTGAAGAACTCCGCCACCTCCGCAATCTCGTTGGCCATCAGGCAGGCGCGCGGCAGCTCGATCATGGTTCCCACCAGGTACTCGACGGTCGTATCCTTCTCCTTGAAGACCTCCTCGGCTACGCGGCGGCAGATGTCGGCCTGGTTCTTCATCTCCTTGATGCCGCTGGTGAGCGGGATCATGATCTCCGGATGCACGTCGATGCCTTTCTTCTTGACGTCGACGGCGGCCTCCAGAATAGCGCGGGCCTGCATCTCGGTGATCTCCGGATAAGTGATTCCCAGGCGGCAGCCGCGGTGGCCGAGCATGGGATTGATCTCGTGCAGATCTTCCACCCGGGCCAGCAACTTCCGCAGCTCCTTTATCTTTGACGACTTCGGTTTCGTGCACTCCAGCCTGGCGATCTCCACCATCAGGTCCTCGCGTTTGGGCAGGAACTCGTGCAGCGGCGGATCGAGAGTGCGGATGACGACCGGCAAGCCGTCCATCGCCTTGAACAGCCCGGCGAAGTCGGCGCGCTGCATGGGCAGCAGTTTCTTCAGCGCCGCCCGGCGGTCTTTCTCGTTATCGGCCAGGATCATGGCGCGCATGTGCGGCAGCCGGTCCTCGGCAAAGAACATGTGCTCGGTGCGGCACAGTCCGATGCCTTCGGCGCCGAAGAGCCGCGCCTGCTTGGCGTCGCGCGGAATGTCGGCATTGGCGCGCACGCCCAGTTTGCGATAGGGATCGGCCCAGCCCAGGAACTTCACCAGCTCGGGATCGTCGGGCGAAGCGTCGAGCGTGTTCAGCTTGCCCTTGATCACCCGTCCGCTGGTGCCGTCGAGCGAGAGCCAGTCGCCTTCCTTGAAGGTCTGCCCCTTGACGCGCATCTCGCGCTTCTTTTCGTCCACCACGACGTCGCCGGCTCCGGCCACGCAGCACTTACCCATGCCGCGCGTCACCACCGCCGCGTGCGAGGTCATGCCGCCGCGCGAGGTCAGGATTCCGGCGGCGACTTCCATGCCGTGGATGTCCTCCGGGGTGGTTTCACTGCGCACCAGGATGACTGACTTCATTTTGCCCTTCTGCTTAAAGGCAACCGCGTCGTTGGCGCTGAAGGCGATCTGTCCCACGGCCGCGCCCGGCGAAGCCGGCAAGCCGGTGGCCAGCACCTCGACCTTGCTTCCCTTCTCGTCCAGCCGCGGCACCAGGAAGTCGTAGAGCTGGTTGGGCTCGACCCGGAAGATCGCTTCCTCCTTCGAGATCAGGCCCTCCTCGACCATGTCAATGGCCACGCGAACCGCAGCCAGCCCGGTGCGCTTGCCGTTGCGGGTCTGCAGCATGTAGAGCTTGCCGTCCTGGATGGTGAACTCGAAGTCCTGCATGTCGCGGTAGTGTTTTTCCATGCGCGAGGTGATTTCGCGCAACTGGTGGTAGACATCGGGCATGATCTTCTCGAGCTCGGAGATGTGCACCGGGGTGCGCACGCCGGAAACCACGTCTTCTCCTTGCGCGTTCATCAGGAACTCGCCATAGAACTCCTTCTTGCCGGTGGCAGGATTGCGCGTGAAGCCCACGCCGGTTCCGCTGGTCTCGCCCATGTTGCCAAAGACCATGGCCTGCACGTTGACGGCGGTCCCCAGCCAGTCGTCGATGTTGTTGATGCGGCGGTAGTGCTTGGCGCGGTCGTTGTTCCAACTGCGAAAGACGGCGTCGCGCGCCATCACCAGTTGCTCGCGCGGCTGCTGCGGGAACTCGATCTTGGCGAACTTCTTGACCACCTTCTTGTACTCGGCGATGACTTCCTGCAAAGCCTTCGCATCCAGCTCGGTGTCGAGCTTGGCCTTCTTCTGCTTCTTCTTGTTGTCGAAAACTTCCTCGAAGTGCGCCTTCTCGATCTCCAGCACCACGTTGCCGAACATCTGGATCAGGCGGCGATAGGAGTCATAGGCGAAGCGCGGGTTGCCGGTGCGCTGCTTCAGGGCTTCGACCGACTCGTCGTTCAGGCCGAGGTTGAGAATGGTATCCATCATGCCGGGCATGGAGAACTTGGCACCCGAGCGCACGGAAACAAGCAGCGGGTTCTGTCCCGCTCCCAGCTTCTGCCCCTGCAGTTGCTCCAGGCGGGCCAGCGCTTCATCCATCTCGCGGTCGACTGCGGGCGACAGCGAGCCGCGCATCCAATCGCGGCAGGCTTCGGTCTGGATGGTGAACCCCGGAGGAACCGGGAGGCCGGCGTTGGTCATCTCAGCCAGTCCGGCGCCCTTGCCACCAAGGTCGTCCTTCATCTTGCCGTGTCCTTCGGCATGTCCGCCGCCGAAGAAGTAAACGTACTTGACTGCCTTCCCACTGGGAGTTGTCACTTGTGCTCTCTCGCGATCAACTGTAGGCGTACTCATTGGATTTAACCCTCTCCAGGCGATTTGCCGCCGTCTTGTAAATTTCGATTTCAGAGCTTGGGACAGAAATTCGGCAGTCCCAGGAGCCTCTTCGTTACACGGCCTTGCGGGGTTACCAGCAAACCCGGCTTCAGGTTTGCTGCGCCCTTTCGGTCACATCGTGGCCCCCGGCAAGCGCTCCGATTGCGCTTGCTGGGGCGTAATTTCGCTGAAATCCGCGATCGTGTTGAACTGTTGCAGCAGGGCCGACAGCAGCCCCAGCCTGCGGTTCCGTACCTCTTCTTCGTCGACCATTACCATTACGCGGTCGAAAAACTCGTCAATAGGCTTGCGGATCTTGGCGACCTCGACCATCGCTTCGTCGTAGCGCTTCTCCGCGCACAGTGCCTGAACCTTTTCTCCCGACTGCGCCGCCTGCAACGCCAGTTCACGCTCCGCCGGTTCTTCTTTGCCGGACGGCGCGCCGGCGGGCGAGGGTCCCATCTTGTTTGCCTCCGCCGCCTGCCGCAGGATGTTCTTGATGCGCTTGAAAGCCACCGAAATGGCCTCGAAATCTTCCGATCCCCGGACCTTGGCGACGGCCTCGGCGCGCACCAGCGTGTCCGGCACGTTGTCCGGGCCGGAAGCCAGCACCGCGTTGACCACGTCGTAGGCAAAGCCCCTGGCTTCGCGCAGGTAGAACTCCAGGCGTTCGCGGAAGAAGCCGCCGACATTCCGCTGGAAGCCATCCGCCGCCGTGAACTTCTTCTCCGCCTCGCTGCCCTTGTACTGCAGCATGGCGTCGTCCATGATCTGCCGGATGCTCAGCGGCAGGTTGTGCTCGGCCAGGATGCGCACGATGCCATTGCCGGCGCGGCGCAGGGCAAACGGGTCCTTCGAGCCGCTGGGCTCGAAGCCGAGGGCGAACATGCCGGCGATGGAATCGGCCTTGTCGGCAATTGCCAGCACCGCGCTCTCACGCGAGCGGGGCACGGCGTCCTCCATCGACTTGGGCCGATAGTGGTCGTAGATTACGTCGCCAACCACCGGGTCCATCTCCAGCGTCTTGGCCTGGGCCCTGGCGTAGAGCCCGCCGATTATGCCCTGCAGCTCGGTGAACTCCTTGACCAGCTCGGTCGTCAGGTCGGTCTTGGCCAGCAGCGCGGCCTTGTGAATGATGCCGGGGCGCAGCGCCAGCCCGCTCTGCCGCACGCTTTCTCCTATCAGGCTGGCCAGATGCTGGACACGGATCGTTTTTTCGTAATAGCTGCCGAGCTCCTTCTGAAAAGTCACCGACCTGAGCATCTCGACGCGCTGCTTCAGGTCGATCTTCTGATCGGTCTGCCAGAAGAAGCGGGCATCGTTGAAGCGCGCCCGCAGCACGCGCTCGTTGCCATGGCGGATCAGCCCGTCCGGGTCGCCGGAGGTGTTGAGCACGGCGAGGAAGTGCGGCGCCAGTTTGCCCTGCGCGTCCTCTACCGCGAAGTATTTCTGGTGGTCGCGCATGACCGTGACCAGTACCTCTTCCGGCAAACTGAGATACTCCGCTTCAAAGCTGCCGAGAATGGCGGCGGGGAACTCGGTGAGATTGACCACCGTGGCCAGCAGCTCCCGGTCTTCGCGCCAGCGCGCCCCCGGGATGGCGCGCGTGGCCGCATCCAGCGCCTTGCGGATCAGGGCCTCGCGTTCCGGCTGCCGGGCGATGACGCAAGCGGCCCTGAGCCTCTCGGCATAGTCTTTCTGCGAATTCAGGATTATGTCGCCATGCGATAGAATCCTGTGGCCGCGCGAGCGATTGCCCGCCGTGACCCCGCCGAACTCGACCGGCACGACCTTGCCGTCAAGCATAGCCATCATCCAGCGCACCGGACGCACAAAGCGCTCCGCCGACTTGCCCCGCCAGTACATGTTCTTGGCCCAGTAGATCGAGCCGATCTCCTTGGGCAGGGCCTCTGCCAGCAGGGCCGCGGTGTCGCGCCCCTTCTTGACAACCTTGGCCGCCAGGTACTCGCCCTTGGCGGTGGAAACGCGCTGCAGCGCGCCCAAGCCGAGCCCCACCTTCCTGGCGAATGCGTGGGCGGCGGGCGTCGGCTCCCCGTCCTTGTAGGCGACCTTCAGCGACGGCCCAATCACCTGCTCCTCGACATCGGGCTGGGCCGCGGCCACGCCATGCGCCAGCACCGCAATGCGACGCGGGGTGGAGAAAGCCTCCATCGGCGCAAGCGGGCCAGCGGAGCCCTGGTCCACAAGGTGCTCGCGCGCCAGCAGCTCGCCAAGACGCCTGCTCAACTCCTCGACTGCCGAGTTGATCATGCGCGCCGGGATCTCTTCCGTCCCTATTTCAAGGAGAAAACTTGCCATTTGATAAGTCCCTATTGTAAGCGCGGCCTGCCCGCAGCTTGGTCAACAGCACGCGAAATTCGCGAG
This sequence comes from Candidatus Korobacteraceae bacterium, assembly GCA_049519515.1. Taxonomy (GTDB): domain Bacteria; phylum Acidobacteriota; class Terriglobia; order Terriglobales; family Acidobacteriaceae; genus CAWBRT01. Next base: position 3,294 of record JBEKQR010000173.1, on the reverse strand, counting down.
TACCAGCCGTGGCCAATCCGTCAGCAGCTAATCTGCCGGCACGGCGGAAGACGTGAGTCGCGGCTCAACCCGCTTGGCCTTCTGCTGGTCCACCCAGGCCTTGGCGATCTGCACCGCCAGGGCGCGAATGCGGGCGATGATGCCGACCCGCTCGGTCACGCTGATCGCCCCGCGGGCATCGAGCAGGTTGAACAGGTGCGAGCATTTCAGGCACAGGTCGTAGGCCGGCAGCAGCGGGAAGCGCGCCTTCTGCCTCGCCAGATCCCTTGCGAACTCCTCATCCAGCACACGTTCCTTTTTGCCCTTTTCCTTCTCCTCGCCGATCAGCCGGGCGTATTCGTTGAGCAGCTCCTGGCACTCAGCCTCGTAGGCGTCCAGGCGCTTCCACAGCTTGTCCGCGTCTGCCAGTTCAAAGTTGTAGACCGAGTACTGCACCTCGTCGTCGAGCCGGACGTCGCCATAGGTAACCGGTTTGCCGGCGGCCCCATAAACCCACACGATGTCGTAAATCGAGTCCACGTCCTGCAGAAAGGCGGCGATGCGCTCCATGCCGTAGGTCAACTCGGCGCACATCGGGTCGAGGTCGACCGCGCCGCACTGCTGGAAGTAAGTGAACTGCGTGATCTCCAGGCCGTCCAGCATGACCTGCCAGCCCACGCCCCAGGCGCCCAGCGTAGGCGATTCCCAATTGTCCTCTTCGAACTTAACGTCGTGCTTGCGCAGATCGATTCCGATGGCCGCCAGCGACTCCAGGTAGAGCTCCTGCACGTTTTCCGGCGGCGGCTTGAGGATGACCTGGTACTGCGTGTGCTTGTAGAGCCGGTTGGGATTCTCGCCGTAGCGGCCATCAGCCGGACGGCGCGAAGGCTGCACGTAGGCAATGCGATACGGCTCGGGCCCGAGCACGCGCAGAAACGTCTCCGGCGACATGGTTCCCGCGCCTACCTCCACGTCGTGCGGCTGCTGCAGCACGCAGCCCTGCCGCGCCCAGAACTCCTGCAGCTTCAAAATGAGCTCTTGGAAGGTGACCGGCTTCGTCTTTGCCGTTGCCATCGAAATTCCTAGTGCTGACCTTCTTTGGCCCGCTCAATGATTTGCGTCAACATGGCCCTTTCAGTGCTTGGAAGACGCCAGGAACTGGATTCACATATCTGCATGACCTTCGGGTGCTGAATGACATTGCTGGCGAGTGACGACTGGGCGGCGCGTCCGATCGAGGCCTGCTGGGCGTCTTCGCTTTTGCTCATAGGCAGCACCGAGATAATTCGCTCCACGAAGCGCGCGTCTCCATTTGCGTAAAAGCTCCACCAAAGCGCATCCACTACCGCGGGAGATGCTATTTCCCCCTGCAGGAGGTCGGGAGGCGTCCGCGCGAGCATGTTATTTACGGCTTTCTTTTGATCTCCTGTCTCGGTATGTCCCAATTGCGTCAGCGCCAGGCGGGACTCTACCGTATTTGCAATCCATAAGGCAGATTCAAAAGCCACCCTCTGATTTTCGGGATTTTTGGCGACGGCGGAGACCCAGGAACTCAACTGCGGAGACGGACTGGCAGCGCACACTTGCGCCATGAAGGCTATCAGCGAACCCTCGCTTTCCATAGACTTGAGCACCCCGGCCTTGGCGAAAACATCCAGCGCGGAAGGCAGCAGGTCGGGACGGGGATGCAGATAATAGTACGTAGCCCACTCGCGCGCCTGCTCCATGGTCGATAATTGCGTTAAATTCTGCAAAAGCTCCGGGCGGCTCTGCGCATTCGCCCGCGCCAGGCAAGGCGATATGGCAATGGCCCCGATCAGCGACCCGAGAAATAACAGTGCAGGAATCACTCGCTTCTTAGTCTTAATCAATCCAGCTTCTCCAACTGCGCCACCGTTACCGGTGTGCGCTCCAGGTGCCGCGCCAGGATCTGCATCAGGAACTTGCGCAGGTCCGCCCCGCGCGCTCGCGGCCACGGCTCGCCGGCAAGCTTCTCCACCGGCAAGCGAAACATCTCCGCCGCCAGGACGCGCGAGTCAGCCGTCATCTCCGACGAGGCCAGCCGCTTGTGCGCGGGGCACATCAGCCCGTCCGCCAGCGCGTGAAACCAGGCCCTTCCGCCCTCCAGACCGCGCCCGCAGACGATGCAGGCGCCCAGCTCAGGCAGGAAACCCATGAGGCGAACCAGCCACAGATCGAAATACGTCACCGGCATCCAGATGGCGTTCGCCTGCAAGCAGGCAAGCACGGAAACGGCCAGCCGGTAAATGGCGTCGTTGGGCTCGCGCTCGGGCAGCATCTCGTCCAGCATCTCGGCCACGTGTCCCAGGGCCACGGCCCGCGCATAATCCACGGGCGAGGAGAGCGGCGAGACCAGCACCTCGCAGGAGTCGATCCGCGACAGCTCCCTGCGTTCGCGGTCTTCCCAGTAAACGCGCACGCAGGTAAGCGGCTCCAGCGCGCCCCCAAAGCGGCGGCGCGATCTCTTCGCCGCCTTGGCCACGCCCTTCAGCTTGCCTTCCAGGCGGGTAAAAAAGGTGACCAGCAGGTCTGCCTCGTGCAGCGGGTACGTGCGTAGAACTATCGCCTCAGAGTGCTTGAGCGGCATGCATGGTGGTTCGGGACCTGCCCTCCTTAGCCTGAACGCCTCGCGCGCATGCCGGGGTTAACAGTCACCCGCAGATGCAAAAGCGGCATCTGCCCGGAACCCTCCACCCCAGCAAGCCAAAAACGGGCTTGCCGGGGGCCCCGGCTTCCTCCACCCCAGCAAGCCAAAAACGAGCTTGCTGGGGGCCCCGGCTTCCCGGGCCGGCCCCTTATCTCAACCGTAATAGCTCATTCTACTGGAGCGCGGACAGCTAGGGAAGCAGGAGGCCATGCCCGGTAGTGTCCTAATTTGGATTCTGCTCGCAGGGCTAGTCTTGGAATTCAACTTCGGGGTCATCGGAAGCCAGGAAGCGGCAGGTCTCAATATTCAGGTTCCGGCAGAACCCCGTTTTTCTTCCTGCCCCAGAATCGTCCGTATAACGAATCACTCCAACGACTTGCATCAAATACTTTCCAGGCCTTCCTTCTTTGAAGGCCAAACCTGCAAGGTGGATTTTACTTTCAAATTCCCTTTCGTCCACAATGGGGATATTTATGGGTCGTTCACCCCCAGCTTCCAGCAAGAAGTCTTTCGTCGATTCTTTGTGCAAGACACGATGCCTATAAGGTTCGTTGCTAAGCCTCCATCGTATTTCAACTATGCCGTCTTTGACGTTTGCATTGGTTTCACCCACATTTTCAACCTGTATTTGGATACTCCAAGGACTC
>JBEKQR010000172.1:0-8685 GCA_049519515.1 Candidatus Korobacteraceae bacterium | reverse complement strand
ACATGTGGTACCTGGCCGTCTCCTACATCGCCTTTAACTACACCAGCTACTTCTTCTACTACTGGATGCCCACCTACCTGCTGGAGCACCTCCACATCTCCCTCAAGAACATGGGCTTTCTGGCGTCCTTGCCATTGTTCATGGGAGCCATAGGTTCGTTGCTTGGGGGCGTGCTGACCGATGTCGTTTACCGGCGCACGAAAAACCTCAGATTGGCGCGTCGCGCAGTGTGCATTACGTCCATGTTGGGAGCGGCCGTGTTCATGATCCCCGCCGGCACTATTCCATCACCAGCCGTCGTGGTGTTTTGCCTGTCCGGTGCGATATTTTTTCTGGCGTCCGTGGTGGCTCCGGCCTGGGCGGTGGCCATGGACATTGCCGGGGGATACAGCGGTTCGGTTTCGGGCGTGATGAACATGGTCGGGCAGGGCGGCGGCTCGCTGTCGCCAATTGTTTTCGGGGCGCTGGCGCAGAGAGGCTTCTGGATAGCGCCGTTCTTCATTACCTCCGGAGTTCTGCTTGCCGCGGCGCTGATGTGGGCATTTCTGATCAATCCGGAGCGCTCGGTTGTGGACAGGCCATAGCGGTTTCTTGAGTTCAAGCGCCCGCCCATGCCACTTTAGTCTTGCAAATCTGTTCTCTAGAGATACAATTCGACGATTCAGAGTTGAAAGGTCCCAGAGTCGCTTCAATCGAAGCTTACACAGGAGGCAACCAGCATGCCCAAGCAGGGAGAAGGTGCAACGAAAAAAACTCGTCGTGAGTTCTTCAAGAACGCCGCTGTTGCCACCGCGGCGGTGGCTGCCGGCGGTCTTGTTCCAGAGACTGCCGCTGCGACCACTGGTATTAAGTGGGACCGAGAGGTGGATGTCGTGGTTATCGGGGCCGGCGCGGTTGGCTTTCCTGCCGCCATTCAGGCGAAGGAATCGGGCGCGTCTGTTCTCCTGTTGGAATCGCAGAAGGACGTCGGCGGCCACGCCATCACCAGCGGCGGCAATGTCCCCCTGGGTGGAGGAAGCAGCGCCCAGAAGAAACATGGGATCGTGGATTCGCCCGACCTGCTCTTCGCTGACCTAACCGACTGGTCGGTGGTACAGCCCAACGGCTTCCCGGATTACCGCTACAACGATAAAGAGGTAATTCGCGCCTTTGCCGATAACAGCGCGCCAACTTTCGATTGGCTGGTAGCCCATGGAGTCATATTTATAGATCAAGCTCCCGATGAATGGGGAGGAAGATCTGTTGGAAACTCGGTTCCGCGGGAGATGCATTGCGCTGCCATGGGTTGGCCGCAGGTTACTAATAACAAGCCGGTAGACCCTGCCCGCGCAGCGACAACCTCTTTGGGTATTGGCCTGATCCGGCCGCTTGAGGTGTGGGCGCGAAAGTTGGAGATACCGATCCTTCTCGAGCACAAGATGACCGGCCTCATCCGCGAGAAGCCGACTTCCGGCAGAGTGATTGGCGTGACGGTTGAGAACAATGGCCGCAAACTGAAGATCGGCGCAAGGAAGGGCGTCATCATCGCCACCGGCGGCTCGACCGGCAACGTGAACTTCCGCCGCATCTATGATGTCCGGCTCACCGAGGAATACAACGGCGTAGCCGGCGAACCGTGGTCCTTTCAGGACGCCAGCGGAGAGTTGGCTGCCATGTCCGTTGGGGCTTCGCTGTGGGGTGTTTACAACCAGGTGGGAGAATTCGGCGCCAATATCACCAAACCGGGCACAATCGGCTGCCAGTACGGTTACCAGAACTTGCAGTGGATGCCTGGCAGCGCTGTCTTCCATCTTGCCCGCGCCTCCGGCCTGCGGGTGAAGGACTGGCAGAATGTAATCCTCGTGAACCAAGCGGGTGTGCGTTTCTATGATGAAACGGTGGACCAGATCACGGCCAATAACTACAACTCCATCAAACCCTATGTTCAAGGAAGCTACCGCAACCTCGAAACTGTCAAGTACAATCCCCACCGGCTGAACTTTATCAATGCGGCTCTGGCTGGGACTGGACTTCCCGTCAATGGCGGCGGGCCCATCTGGGCCATCTTCGATGCCGAGGCGGTAAAGCGGGAGAAATGGAATCCTGTGCCTCCGAACGTGGATATTGCTGCTGGTTACTTTTTCTCGGCGAACACTATCGCGGAATTAGCGAACAAGATTGTCATGAAGTATCAGCCCAAAAGCCTTCCAGCCGCCGCCCTCGAAGGTACGGTGGCGCGGTACAACTCTTTCGTGGATGCCGGCAAAGACCCTGATTTTGACAAACCCACTCCTCGCTACAAGATACAAACGGCCCCGTTTTACGCGGCCTGGGCTACGCCGGTAATCCACGATACCCGCGCTGGCCTCAGGATAAATGCGCAGTGCCAGGTGATGGACCTGAAGGGGCAGGTTATCCCGGGTCTCTACTGTGGAGGAGAAGCAGCCGGTGGATTCAGCCAGCACGGTCTGGCACGATGCAGCGTCCAGGGCCTTATCGCCGGCAAGCATGCAGCCGCGCAGCGATCTAGGAGCTAAGCAGATTTCTATTCGGACGCACAACAATTCGGCCGGTGTCGCCCTTAAGGGCAACGCCGGTAGGTATGCACACTAGCGCGGGTTTTTGTCTGCACGCCAAGCTCGAATGCCGCTATGCTCCGCGCAGATCTTTGAACCTGCTCAACCTCGCCAGGAGAAACTTAGATGAGAGCACGCAGTAAGAAACTGGTTCTTCTATTGTTCGTGACTATAGTCGTGTGGTTGCTGGGAAGCGCCGTGCTGGCTTTAGCCCAGGTTGAGGGCGTAGAGACGCATGTTGGTGGCGCCGGGGTGAACATGAAGCTGGTGGGGTCTAGCGACCTCCAGGGCCGGCCATCATATATGCCGCACGTGCAGAAGCAGGGCAACCGCTACATTCTGTACGCCAGTGAGCACGTCGGGGCCGGGGCGTACTTGAACCCCATGACCGGCAAGACGGAATATGATGGCACGTCCATTATCGACGTGACCGATCCCAGTCATCCCGTCTATCTGAAACATTTGCCCAGCCTCTACGGCCCGCCAAACAATGAGAGACGGCAAGCACGTGTGTGCGCCGGAGATGATCTTCCGGGAAAGAAGTATCCTGGCAAGTATTTCATGGTCGGCAGTGACGGACAGGTTAGCCACACGCTTTGGGATGTCACCGATCCGGCAAATCCTGTCTTCATATCTAAGCTGGTCGACAACCTGACCTACACTCACAAGGAGTCTTGGGACTGCGTCTCGGGTTACATCGCGCTGCCACAGAACTCGCCCACGTGGAAGTCAAGCGGGGCGATGTGCACAGGCCACGGGTGCGACATCGCCATCTTCGACCTTCGCGATCCCTACAAGCCCAAATACATCACCGATTGGGGACTCGTCGGGCAGACGCCTACGTCCACTGTCACGCCGGTGCCCGCCTTTGTCCATGAGACCGTCATCCACACCGATCCTGTGTACGGCACGCGGCTCTATGGCGCGTACGGCGTTGGCGTGAGTGGAGATGGCTGGCTCCAGGTTGCCGATCTAAGCAAGATTCTCGCGCTCGGCCATCCGGTTACGACCGACGACGACATCCGGGCTGCGCAGATCGGTGTTGAGAAGATGTCTTACGAGTTCGGGATGCATTCCTTCTGGCCATGGCTCCACATCCCCATGGCTGACTTTGCTCAGAACGACCCTGCTGCGGCCGGACCAGTTCCAGGGAACACGAATCCCCGCGTCCAGGACTTCGCCTTGGCCACCACAGAGGGCACCAATAAACAGGGTGGCTGTGATGGCTGGCGCGCCATAGGGTTTGTCGTGGACCTGAATTACCCAAGCCAGCCACAGGTCGTAGCCAACATGGATGTGCCGGCTCTCCAGGGAAAGGGTCAATTTGACTTCTGTGCCAATGACGCTCGCTTTGGCGCACACGGGATCAGCGAGGACCTGGATCTGCCATTCAGGAACCGGTTCAATGCGATTGCCTGGTTTTCAGGCGGGGTGCATGTATTTGACCTTCGCGATCCGTTCCATCCGAAAGATGTTGCCTGGTTCATCCCGGATATCAACAAGAATACGCAACCAAGTTGCGCCACGCGCAATGGCGTGAAGTCATGTCACACCGTGGTTGGCACTAACAACGCGGCGACGGATGATCGCGGCTACGTCTACATCGTTGACCGCTGGGGCGGAGGAGCCCACATTCTGGAGCTCACTGGCAAGGCTCGGGAACAACTCTTCGCGATCGAGCCGTCAAATAAGAAATGACGGTTACGCAGCAGCTTCCCAGGTGAGGTCAAACGCGTCGCGAGAGAAATTGAAGGAGGTGGGGCTTACTGTGTGTTGCTGGTCTCGTGCAAGAAAGTAACAGCGGAATTATCCAACTTCCTCGACGAGTCGGTTGACCCGAAACTGCGGGCGGAAATTGAAGGCCACCTGCGCCGTTGTGTAAGGTGCTCGACCCTGCTCGACAGTACGCGGAAGGTGTTGATCGTCACGGGAGACGAGCGTACGTTCGCAGTCCCCATCGAAAAGCGCCAGGGGTGCCGATCATAACCCTTCTTCGCATGGGAGACCGCCGTTTCAGTGGGATTCAACTCAGCTTCCGGGCCGATACCGACCCTCCCGCCCCTCTATTCAGAGCCTTCAGGGATAAGTTGTTGAATTTACAAGCTCCCCGGAAAATCTGGCCATAGAATCTGGTTCCGAGCGTCTAGGCAACAATCAATCCAAGGCCGGAAAAATCGCACCGCCAGACCCTTGGTCCTAATGTTGGGCTTGCCAAAAGCCCTGCATGAGGATAAAACTGCACAGACCCAGATGAGGACATCCAGGGATGCGCTCGGAGACCCGTGCGCCTTGGCAGCCGTGTGCGGGAGGTGCTCACAATGAAGGTTCTGGCGAGAGCGGCGTTCGTTCTTATGCTGCTCACGATGGCAACGTTGCCTTTCAATCCTATGTTGAACAAGCGGTTCGTAGTGCTTCCGCTTGCTCTTATCTGTGTGGCGGTCGGGCTGGTGGCGATGTATATCTGTACCTTTCCCGATAAGCCGCGAAGCCGTCGCAAGGGAGACATCTCGTGACTTTCTGGACCGTTGCCATCCTCGGCATCTATTTGACGCTGATCCTCTGCATCGGGTTCTACTCCAGCCGTGGTGCCGGGAAGGATGCGGAATCTTTCTTCGTGGCCAACCGGCGCCTCACCTGGCTGCAGGAGTCGATGGCTGTATTCACCGCGATTGCTCCCGCCGGCGCGCTTATGGGCACTATCGGCCTGTTCTATAGGGACGGCGGCAATATGCTAGGGTACCTCATCGGCTACTCGTTCCTGATGCCGCTGACTTACTGGTACATCGGTTCGCGGCTGCGCCGTCTTGGCCGTTTGCGCGGATACCAAACTCAGGCGGTGTTCATTCGCGATTTCTACCAGAGCAATTATCTGCGCTGGGGCGTGGCCATCGTCGGCATAGGCGCCTCGATCCCGTATTTCATGGTCAACCCCGTGGCGCTGGGGCAGTTGCTCCACTTATATACGGGATTTCCGTATCTGGCCGGCGTTCTGCTCTTCGTGGTCATAGCGACTATGTACACCCTGACGGGCGGGCTGCGCGCCGTCGCCAATACCGATATTTTTCATGGTGTGCTCCTGCTGATATTCCTTCTTGGGGCAGTGGCTGTGCTGCTGACCCATGGCGGCGGAGTGACGCGAGTGCTGGACACGCCGAAGGCAACGGTCGCAACCTCGGGAACGGGATTGATCATATTCCTGGCCTGGATCTTGCACCGCGGGCTTGGCGCCTGCGTCGAACCCGACCGCTCTTTTCGCATGTTTGCGGTCCGCGATGAGAGCAACATGCGCCGGGGAGTCATCATGAGCGCCGTCATGACTTCCTTCGCCGCGTTCAGCTATTACACCATCGGGCTCTCGGTGCGCAGCTTTATCCCGAACCTGGCGAAGACTGACACTACCCTCGCGACCGGCCTGGAAGTGGCGGCGGTGTGGATGGTCCCCTGGTTCGTGATGAACTGCTGGGGCGGCGGCATGTCGAGCTTCACCTGCGGCGCGCTGTCGGCGGCCAATATCTTCATCAAGGATATTTTTGAGCCCTGGTACGTGAGCCATAACAAGATATCAGGCGAGAAAAGAGACCGGCTGGTCATCAAGACGTCACGCGTGTTCATTTTGTGCCTGGCGTTGATTACCGTCTGCGTCGGCTTCTTCCCTCCGCCGTTCATCTGGAGCCTGATCAACCTCAAAGATGGAATGATTCTCCAAGCCTTTCCGATGTTCTTATTCGGCTTTCTATGGCGCGGAGTGACGCGGCTTGGCGTGAAGCTTGGGTGGACATGCGGCTTGACGTGCATGCTGATGTGGTCGTTCGTGTTCCAGCCGCCGTTCGGACCGCGAATACCTATGGCTGCCGTCGACGCTCTGTTACTGAATGCCATCATTCTGGTCGTTGTCTCGCTTGCCTTACCCGAGAAGCAGGAACTTAAGGATGAGCGCGAGGCGCTGCGGAGACTCGGGAGCCCGGAAGCCGAGGCCGAGAGAGCAGCCACCGTTGCGGCCCCGGCCATGGCCGACTGAGGCATGAGACCTCGATGCTAGCCGCTGCCACTAGCCTGAGGCTGGGGACGGGAAGCGAAAGGAAACCATAAGATGAAAGCAATGGTTCTTCACGGCAGGCATGATATGCGTTGCGAGGAGATACCCTCCCCAAAGCTGCAAGAGAATGAGGTCCTGGTGAGGGTGCACTCCTGCTCGATATGCGGCTCGGACCCACACGCATACGAAGGCAATCATCCCAGAATCGTGTTCCCCCGCATCATCGGACACGAATTTGCGGGGGTGGTAGAAGAAGCAGGCCGAAGCGTAAAGAACATAAGAACCGGGCAGAGAGTTTGCTGCGACATTGACATCAGTTGCGGAAAGTGCGGTCCTTGCAGCGAAGGCCGGGGCAATATCTGCGAAAAGCTAAAAACCATGGGCTTTGACCGCGATGGAGCCTACGCCGAATATGTCGCGGTGCCCGACTACAATGTTTACCCCCTTCCGGAAAATGTCAGCTTCGACGAGGGTTCGATGATTCAGACGATCGGCGTAGGCTACCATGCCGTAGTCGACCGGGCCCGAATCAAGCGCGGAGAAGCCGTGGCTGTAATCGGCGCCGGCCCCATCGGACTGGGAGCTGCATCCGTAGCAAAGGCGCGTGGCGCAACCGTGACCGCGATCGATCTGATCGACAACAGGCTGGCGCTCGCCTCAAGGCTCGGAGTTGACCACACGATAAATTCCGGAAAAGAAGAGCTGGCCGCAAAAGCTATTGAGCTTACGCAAGGCAAAGGCTTTGACCAAGTCATGGAATGTGTCGGCGGGAGACAGGAAAAGACAATCGAAGACGCTTTGAACATCGTTAAGCGAGGCGGCAGAGTTACGGTTGTCGGCACCTTTCCCGAGAATCGGGCAACGATTCCCATGGCGAGATTCAAAGACAGAGAATATGAATTGATCGGTTCCAGGGGAAACTTCCAAGCCTTTGCTCCCTGCCTGGAACTGGTTGCAAAAGGTTTGGTTCAGAGCAAGGCTTTCATCAGCCATTGCCTTCCGCTGACTAAGGCGGAGGACGGCATAAACCTGATGCTTGCGAAGAAGGAAGGCGTCGTTAAGATTGTCCTGCATCCTTAGAGCGTGTTGCAGATACATTCCTGAGGAATTAGACGCGTTCCCTCAGGGGCTAAAGCCCGCATTTTTTCGGGCTATCGACGGCATGGCTGAAGCCATGCCCTTTCAAAGCACCATGAAACAAGCTCTAGTTAGATGAACGGCATCGGCGCGTCTGGCCTGTTACAGTTCTGCTTATCCGAGCGTCGATAGTCTAGAAAGGGAGAGAATACGTGAGCACAGGAGCTGCCGCAGGTACTGTCGGCGAGCAAGGACCAGGGAAGTCAGGGTTTGCAAAAAGCAGCGTTCGCGTTCTCATTCCGATTGCCGTGGCGGTGCTCATTGCGCTGATTCCCGTTCCCGCTAATTTGAAACCGAACGCCTGGTATTACGCTGCGTTATTCATCGGCGTGATAGTTGCTCTCATGCTTGCGCCTATTCCGGCCGGGGCCGTTGGCATGATTGGGGTAGCGGCGGCCGGTGTCCTCGGCCTGGTTGAGCGCCGGCCGGCAGACGCCATTCGCTGGACGCTCAGCGGCTTCTCCAATGCCTCCGTGTGGCTGATCTTTGCGGCATTCATGTTCTCACTGGGTTACGAGAAGACGGGCCTGGGCCGAAGGGTGGCGCTGACCATGGTCAAGTACCTGGGAGGAAAAACGCTCGGCCTGGGCTATGCGATCCTCTTTTCAGATCTGGTGCTGGCGCCGTTTACCCCGTCGAACACCGCCCGCAGTGCGGGAACCGTGTATCCGATCGTGCGCAACATCCCCGGCCTCTATGGTTCCGAGCCGGGGCCCACGGCGCGCAGGATCGGCGCCTATCTGATGTGGGCTGCGCTGAGTGCTACCACCATCACCAGCTCCATGTTCAGCACCGCCCTTGCTTCCAATCTGCTGGCGCTGGATCTGCTCAAGCGAGCGGCCAACGTGGAGATCACCTGGGGACAATGGTTCATCGGCTTTCTGCCAATGGCAATCGTGCTGATAATTGCCACGCCGTATCTGGCATACAAGATCTACCCGCCCGAAATCAAGAACA
>JBEKQR010000171.1:0-8774 GCA_049519515.1 Candidatus Korobacteraceae bacterium | reverse complement strand
CCCTCGCGCACTTTGAAGGCGGCGATCGACTTTTTGGCCTTGGTCACCACCGGCTTCTGCCCGGTGATCTGCGTCAGCTCGGCCACCGCCGGATCCAGAATCTTGGGATTCTGCGTGGCTTCGCCCACACCCATGTTGACCACCACTTTTTCCAGCCTGGGCGCCGCCATGGGATTGTCCAGGTTCAGTTCCTTCATCAGCGCCGGCCGCACCTGCTCGACGTAACGCTTGCGCAGGCGCGCCGTTGCCGGATTGTTCAGCTTGGGGCGGCCCGAGGTTTTCTGTTCCGGCTCGGCGGCCTGCTTGCCCTTCCTGGGCTGCTGCTGCCCCGCGCCCGGCTTTCCGCCTTTCCCCTGGGCCGGAGGCTGACCTTTCGGCTTCTCTGGCTTCTCGGGCTTATCGGGCTTATCGGGTTTATCGGGCTTATCTTCCTTGGCCATTCGTTCCTTCACTCTCTCTCACGGTTTCCGTCTTGACGGGTTCGTGAGGTGCTCAATTGGGATTTACGCCGGTCCCATAGACGAATTATTGCCGGACCAACCAATCCCTCAGGGGCTAAAGCCCCGATTTCTTCTGCATCTGGACGGCATGGCTAAAGCCATGCCCCTTCAAAACCATGTCTCGCGCCGGTGCCCCACGTTCGCCTTCTCGGGGTCCCTGGCGAGCACCGCTCGCCGCGGTGACTGGGCTAACGTGGGGTGGCTCTTTCGTCTACCCACCAGATCCTTCGCTCGCTACGCTCGCTCAGGACGACCGCCCGGGGCTCCCGCTTCGCTCACGCCCCGGACTACTGAGATCCTTCGCTCACTGCATTCGCTCAGGATGACGCCGGCGGGCTCAGACGCCCGCCATACGGCGTCACTTCTCCAGCGTATTCCCGCAGCTCTTGCAAACGCGCACTTTGCGGTCGCCGCGAACCTCGTGGCCGACGCGCACCGGGCGGTTGCAACTGCCGCACATCAGCATGACGTTGCTGATGGCGATCGGGCTTTCCTGCTCGGCGATGCCGCCCTTGACCTTGGGATTGCGTTTGCTGCTCATGGTTTTCTTCACGATCGACACGTGCTCGACCAGAACCTTGTTCTTGTCGATGAGCACGCGAAGCACCCTGCCCTGCTTGCCCTTGTCGCGGCCGGCGATCACCTTGACCGTGTCGTTGCGCCGGATATCGAGTGTTGCTGCCATTCTGTTCCTCTCATTGCCTCCGTCGAGATTGGCCCTTGCCGCTCGTCGCCCTACAAGCGCCGAAGTCGCGCTGCCGGGGTGTTCAGAGCACTTCCGGCGCCAGGGAAACGATCTTCAAAAACCGCTTCTCGCGCAGTTCGCGAGCCACCGGCCCGAAGACGCGCGTGCCCACCGGTTCGCCGGTGGCGTCGATCAGCACGGCGGCGTTCTGGTCGAAGCGGATGTAGGTGCCGTCCTTGCGGCGATGCTCCTTGCGCGTGCGCACGATGACGCACTTGACCACCGTCCCCTTCTTTACCTGGCCGTCGGGAGAAGCTTCCTTGACCGCGGCAGTCACAATGTCGCCCAAGCCCGCGCTCAGTCCGGTTGCGCCTCCGAGGGGCAGAATCATTTGCAGCTTGCGGGCGCCGGAATTGTCGGCCACTTCAAGCATCGATCTCATCATCACTGCCATGGTTCCATCTCCTCAGTTTCGCCGGCCGCGCTCCCGCCAAACTGGCGATCTCTCGGCCCATCGGCAAATCAGCGGCGCGGTCCGAAAACGGAATCGGCCGCTTAGCCGATTTCCGCCGTCTCTTCCTTGGCCTCGCCGGCAACCAGCTTGGCCCGCCGCACGATTTCCTTGAGCTGCCAGCGCTTCAATTTCGACAGCGGACGCGTCTCCTCGATGCGCACGAAATCGCCCACGTGCGCCTGCTGCTGCTCGTCGTGCGCGTAAAACTTCTTGGATCGCGCCACCACGCGGCGATACAGCGGGTGCGCCTTCTGGCGTTTGACCTCGACCACGATGGTCTTCGCCATCTTGGTCGAGACCACCTGGCCGATCAGGTTCTTGCGGCCGGAGCCGGTTGTAGTCGGTGTCGTCTCGGGCATGGTTACTTCGTCTCCGTTCCGCTCTTGGCGGGGTCCCCGGCAAGCCCGTATTTGGCTTGCTGGGGTGCCTTGGCGGCCGCCAGTTGCTTCTCGCGCTGGATGGTCTTCACGCGGGCTATGTCCTTGCGCAAGCCGCGGATCTTCTTCAGGCTCTCGCTCTGTCCCATCTTCAACTGGAACTTCAGCCGGAAGAGCTGATCGCCCAGCTCGTTCTCCTGGTGCCGGAGCTCGTCATCGGTCAAATTGCGAATTTTTTCCGCCTTCATTTTTTCTCTCTCATCCTCCGCGGGGCCGGCGGGCCTCGCACCGGGGTCCCCGGTAAGCGCCGCTTTTGCGCTTACTGGGGCGGCTAGTGTGCGGTCATGCGCATTACGAACTTGGTCCTGAGCGGAAGCTTGTGCGACGCCAGGCGCATGGCTTCCTGCGCCTCGGTCGGAGTCACGCCTTCCATTTCGAACAGGATCTTGCCCGGACGAACCACGGCCACCCAGTGGTCCGGCGCGCCCTTGCCTTTGCCCATGCGGGTTTCAGCCGGCTTCTTGGTGACCGGCTTGTCGGGGAACAAGCGAATCCAGATCTTCCCCCCGCGCTTGACGAAGCGGGTCATGGCCACGCGGCTGGCCTCGATCTGGCGGTCGGTGATCCAGCCCGGCTCCAGTACTTTCAGGCCGTAATCGCCGAACGACAGGTCGGAGCCGCGCCAGGCCTTGCCGGCCATGCGCCCACGCTGCTGCTTGCGATACTTGACTTTCTTCGGCATCAACATATGTAGCTCTCAGTTCCCGGTTCTCAGGACTCGAAACCTCAGAACAACGAATTCCCTCAGGGGCTAAAGCCCGCATCCTTATTCGCTCTGGGCGGCATGGCTGAAGCCATGCCCTTTCAAAGAACCAATTACAAAACCCTGATTTGGCGGGGTCCCCAGCAAGCCCGCATTTAGTCTTGCTGGGGTGCCCTAGTAAGCTCCCGGGGCGGCCTGCGTGTCGCGCCGCTTCTGCATCAGGATCTCGCCCTTGTAAACCCAGCACTTCACGCCGATGACGCCATAGGTCGTTTTGGCTTCGGCAAAGCCGAAATCGATATCGGCGCGCAGGGTGTGCAGCGGCAGGCGTCCCTGCAGGTACCACTCGGAGCGCGCGATTTCGTTGCCGTTCAGCCGGCCGCTGACCCGCACCTTGATGCCCTTGCAGCCGAAGCGCAGCGCCGAGTCCACCGCCTTGCGCATGGCGCGGCGGAAGCCCACCCGCTTTTCCAGTTGCAGCGCTATCGACTCGGCCACCAACTGCGAATCCAGCTCCGGCTTGTGCACTTCCTGGATGTCGACATAGACCTCGCGATTGGTGCGCTTCTGCAGATCCTGCTTCAGCTTGTCGATCTCGGTGCCTTTGCGGCCGATGATGATGCCCGGACGCGCCGTGCGGATGATTACCCGCAGCTTGTTGCCCGGACGCTCTATGTCGATCGAGCTGACGCCGGCCGACTTGAGCTTCTCTTTCAGCTCGTTCTTCAGCTTGACGTCTTCGATCAACAGCTTGCTGAAATCGCGCTCCATGAACCAGCGCGACTTCCACGGCTTGGTGTAGCCGAGACGGAATCCGTATGGATGGACCTTCTGTCCCATATTCGCTTCTCCAAATCCTTCCTGCTGTTGCGAGCGGTTAAAGCAACCGCCTGCGCTGGTGCCCCACGTTCGCCCGTCGGGGTCCCCGGCGAGCACCGCTCGCGCCGTGCCCCACATCTGCCGTAGTTAGCAGATGTGGGCCTTAACAGATCCTTCGCTCGCTGCGCTCGGGATGACCGCAGCGGGCTCCCGGTTGCTGCCACAGATCCTTCGACTCGCCGCTTCGCGGCTCGCTCAGGATGACCGCCCGGGGCTCCCGCTTGCACCCCGTCAAGCTTCGCTTGCCAGGGACCCCGCTTCGCTCACGCCCCGGACTGCGCGGTCACTTCTTCTTTTTCGTGCCGCCCTTTTTCAGCGGCGCCTTCTTCGCCGGCCTGGTCGCTTTCTTGGCCGGCGCCTTCTTGGCGGCCGCTTTCGGGGCCGCTTTCTTGGGCGGAGCCGCCGTCTGGCCTGCGGCCAGGGGCGCCTGCGGCTTCTCGGCGACGGCAATCTCCAGGTGCGCCATGCGCCGCTGGTAGCGGAAGGCACGGCCCATGGGAGCCGGGCGAATGCGCTTCATGCGCGGACCGTCATTGGCCACCGCGCGCTTCACGTACAGGCGGTCAACATCGACTTCGACGCCCTTCTCCTGGCTGACATAGTTGGCGTTCTCCAGCGCCGAACGCAGCAGCTTGTGAACCAGCGGCGCCACGCGCTTGTTGGTGAAGGCCAGCGTATTCAGCGCCGCCTCCACCCGCTGGCCCTTGATCAGATCCAGCACCAGGCGGGCCTTTTGCGGCGAAACCCGCATGTACCTGGCTGTCGCAGTGAATTCCATGATCTGCTTCCCTTCAAATCTTCCGCCCCAAGCAACGCAAAAAAGCGCTGGTTGAGACCCGGCTTTCATCCCCGCAAACGCCAGCGGCGTTTGCGGAGGAAGCCGCTTGGCTCATGCCGGCCGCGCTCTAGTGCGCCGGCTTGGCCACGGTCTCAGCCGCGGCCTTTACCGAGTGCCCCTTGAAGCTGCGCGTGAAGCTGAACTCGCCCAGCTTGTGGCCCACCATGTTCTCGGTGATATACACCGGGATAAACTTCTTGCCGTTGTGAACGGCCAGCGTGTGTCCCACCATTTCCGGGACGATGGTCGAACGGCGCGACCAGGTGCGCAGCACCTTCTTTTCGTTGCGCGTGTTCATGTCTTCCACCCTGGCGAGCAGGTGGGTGTCGATAAACGGGCCTTTTTTCGTTGAACGTGCCATGATTTAATTCTCAGTTTCCAAATTCGTTATGCGTGATGTCCCGCGCTTACTGCCTCAGCTCACGACGTCCACCAACAGATCCTTTGACTCGCCGCTTCGACCACCCCACCAGACGCTAATACGGCGCCTGTTGGGGAGCCCGGCGCGGCTCGCTCAGGATGACGCCGGCGGCCTCAGACGCCCGCCAAACGGCGTCACTTCTTCCTGCGGCTGACGATGAACTTATCGGTCCGCTTGTTATTGCGCGTCTTGTAGCCGCGCGTCGGCTGGCCCCAAGGGGTCACCGGATGGCGGCCGCCGCTGGTTTTTCCTTCGCCGCCGCCGTGCGGATGGTCGACCGGGTTCATCACCACGCCGCGGTTCACCGGACGCCGTCCCAGCCAGCGCGTGCGCCCGGCCTTGCCAATCGAGATGTTTTCGTGGTCGAGATTGCCGACCTGGCCGACGGTGGCCATGCAGTCGACCAGCACGCGCCGCGTCTCGCCCGAGGGCAGCTTGAGCAGCGCGTAATCGCCTTCTTTGGCGATCAACTGCGCCTGCGCCCCCGCCGAACGCGCCATCTGCGCGCCTTTGCCCGGCTTCAGTTCGATGTTGTGAACAACCGTGCCGGCAGGAATGCTGCGCAGCGGCAGAGCGTTGCCCACCAGGATGTCCACCTCGGTCCCGCTGACCACCTTGGCGCCCACCTTCAACCCGGCGGGATGCAGGATGTAACGCTTCTCGCCGTCGGCGTAATTCAGCAGGGCGATGCGGGCCGAGCGGTTGGGGTCGTATTCGATGGAGGCCACGGTGGCCACGATGCCCGGCTTGTCGCGCTTGAAATCGACGATGCGCAGCTTGCGCTTGTGGCCGCCGCCGCGATGCCAGATGGTCAGATCGCCATGATTGCGGCGTCCGCCGCTGCTGGTCTTGGCTTCGGTCAACGGCTTGTGGGGCCGGTTTGTCGTCAGATCGTCGTTGACCAGCGTCGTCTGAAAACGCCGCGTCGAGGTAACCGGTCGATATGTCTTGATTGCCATAACTCTTCTCTTTTTGCTGCCGCGTCTTTATTGCTGCCGCGTGTCGAGCGCCCTAGCCCGGCGCCTGGCTAAACGTTTTCGGCGTACTCGGGCATCTTTTCGCCCGCCTTCAGCCGCACGTAAGCCTTTTTCCAGTCCGGGCGGTAGCCGGTGAACTTTCCCCGCCGGCGCTCCTTGCCCGCGAAACTCGCCGTGCGCACCTCCCGCACCTTCACCTTGAAGATCGACTGCACGGCTTCCTTGATCTGCGTCTTGGTGGCCGCGGTGGCCACTTCGAAGACCAGCGTCTGCTCGGTCTCCTTCACGCCCAGTCCTTTTTCGGTGATCACCGGACGGCGGATGATCTCATATGCGGACTTTGCCATTACGCCACCTCCGCCTTTCTCGCCCGCTTCGGCAACGAGGCTTTCAGCGACTCCTGCAGCTTCTCCAGCGCCGGACGGGAGAAGATCGCGCGCTCATAGCGCAGCAGGTGGTACGGGTGCACCTCGGGACCGTACAGCATTTCCACCCCGGCCAGGTTGCGCGAACTCAGCTCCAGGTTGACGTTCTCGTGATTGCCGGCTTCGACCAGCAGCGTGGTCTTCTCGGCCTTCAGCGCCTTGAGCGCATCGCGCATGGCCTTGCTCTTGACTTCCTTGAGATCAAAGGCCTCGACGACCGTCAGCTTGCCCTCCGCTGCCTTGGCTGCCAGCGCCGAACGCAGCGCTCCCAGCAGCTTTTTGCGCGGGAACTGGTAGTCGTAGGAACGCGGCTGCGGCCCGTGAATGGTGCCGCCATGGCGCCACAGACCCGAGCGGATTGAGCCTACGCGGGCGCGGCCGGTGCCCTTCTGCCGCCACAATTTCTTGCCCGAACCGGAAACCAGCTTGCGGTTCTTGGTGGCATGAGTTCCAGCCCGCAATCCGGCGCGGTAGTGCTTCACCGCCTCCCAGAGCAGGTCCTCGTTGACGGCGCCGCCGAAAACTTCCTCGGCCAACTCAAGGCTGCCGACTTTGCCGCCCGCCAGATCCAAAACATCAATGGTTGCCATAACGTTTTCTCTTCCAACCGCCGGGCGAAAATCTCTTGCCGGGCTTGTCTCTGCTACAACAGATCCTTCGACACGCCGCTTCGACCACCCCACCAGCCACAAAAACGGCGTCTGTTGGGGACCCCGGCGCGGCTCGCTCAGGATGACGCCGGCGGGCTCAGACGCCCGCCAAACGGCGTCACTTCTTTTTTGCCGCTTGCCGCTTGGAGGCTTTCAACGGATCGACCGTGCCGGCACGCGTAAAGCCGCGACGCTCTCTCGGAGGCTTCTTGGCCCTGGTAATCACCACGTAGCCATTTTTCGGCCCGGGAACCGCGCCCTCGACCACCAGCAGGTTCTCTTCCTTGTCGACCCCGAGCACGCGCAGGTTGCGCACCGTGACCGTCTCGTGTCCCATGTGCCCCGACATGCGCTTTCCCTTGAAGACGCGCGAGGGGTACGAGGAGGCGCCGATCGAGCCCTGCACCTGAAACATGTGGCCGTGGGCCGCCGGCCCGCCGCCAAAATGGTGACGCCGCACCACGCCCGCGAATCCGCGGCCTTTGCCGGTGCCGGTTACGTCCACGAACTTCTCGCTCTCGAACAACTCGACCAGCACCTTGTCGCCCACCTTGACGCCGTCGCCCGCAGCCTCTTCGCTTGCCTTGGGCTGGCCGCCGCCGTCCAGCACGATTGCCATCTCGCGCATGAACTTCAGCGGAGGCAGGTTGTGCTTGTCCAGGTGGCCCTTCACCGCCTTGCTGACCCGCGATTCCTTGACGAACTCGATCAGCCCGATCTGGGCCGCGTCGTAGCCGTCATGGGCCACCGTCTTCAACTGGGTGACAACGCAGGGGCCGGCCCGCAACACGGTGACCGGGCGAACTTCACCCTTGTTGTCGAACAACTGCGTCATTCCGACCTTTTTGCCTAAAATTCCGTTTACTGCCATCTGTCTCTCTCCTCATCATGCCGGCGGCCTTGCCGCGGCACTGTAGGACTTTATTTCACAGATCTTCGCCACTTCGCGGGCTCAGATCGTGCGCAGATCCTTCGACTCGCCGCTCTGCGGCTCGCTCAGGATGACCGCCCGGGGCTCCCGCTTCGCTCACGCCCCGGAACGCGCGGTCACTTATGTTCCTTCCCATACGCCTTGATCTCGACGTCGACCCCGGCCGGCAAATCGAGCTTCATCAGCGCATCGACGGTTTGCTGCGTCGGCTCCAGGATGTCGAGCAGACGCTTATGGGTGCGGATCTCGAACTGCTCGCGCGACTTCTTGTCCACGTGCGGAGAGCGCAGCACGGTGTACTTGTTCTTGACCGTCGGCAGCGGAATCGGCCCGGCAATCTGCGCGCCGGTGCGGCGCGCCGTCTCGACGATTTCGCCGGTCGACTGATCCAACACGCGGTAATCGTAGGCCTTGAGCCGGATGCGAATTCGTTCTTTACCAATCACAGTCGTCTCTCTCGCAAAGATCGTTTGTCTGAGGGCTCCGCCGCCGGGGTCCACAGCAAACGCCGCATTCGCGCTTGCCGGGGTGGAACCTGCCCGCTTCGCCAGACCGGCGTTCGATCTCGCGCCAGTCCGTCTTTCCTCAGCCGGCCTCTCGCCGGATTGTTCTGATCACGGGCGGAGAACTTCCCCGCCCAAATAAACTCAGCCTACTTCTCGGTGATCTCGGTGATGGTGCCGGCGCCCACCGTGCGGCCGCCTTCGCGGATGGCAAAGCGCAAGCCGTTCTCCATCGCCACCGGCGTGATCAGCTCGATCTCCAAGGTCACGTTGTCGCCCGGCATCACCATCTCCGTACCCGCCGGCAAGTG
>JBEKQR010000170.1:0-8833 GCA_049519515.1 Candidatus Korobacteraceae bacterium | reverse complement strand
AAGGCGAAAGGCCAAGCGATGGCTCGTCGAGCAGCAACAACTTCGGGCGCCTCATCAGGGCGCGGGCAATGGCCAGCATCTGCTGCTCGCCGCCGGACAAGGTTCCGGCATACTGGTGCCCGCGTTGCGCCAGCACCGGAAAAAGCTGATACATAGATTCCTGGTCAGCTTTAACTCCCTCCGGATCGTTGCGCAAATAGGCGCCCATCCGCAAGTTGTCTTTGACGGTCAGATTGGGGAACAACCGGCGCCGCTCCGGGGACAGGCTGATGCCCATCTTGGCGACCACGTGCGGCTGCGCGGGCGCCACTTTGCCTTCCAGCGAAATCTGCCCCTCGGCCGGTTTCAGCACCCCAGCCACCGTCCAGATAAGGGTAGATTTGCCGGCCCCGTTGGCTCCTATCAGCGCCACGATTTCGCCCTGGCGAACCTCCAACGACACAGAAGCCAACGCCTGAATCTTGCCGTAGAAAACGGAGACGCCCTTAACGTCCAACATTGACACAGTCGCCTCCGAGATAGGCCTGCAACACGGCAGGATTGGTCTGAACTTCCTGCTGTGTTCCCTCCGTCAGTTTCGTGCCGAAATTAAGAACCACCAGGCGGGGGCAAATCGCCATGACTAAATCCATGCGGTGCTCGATCAGGATGATGGTAAGGTTGAAATCATTATGTATGCGAGCGATCAGGTCGCGGAGGCCGAGGATTTCATCGGGGTTCATGCCCGCGGCCGGCTCGTCTAACAATAAAAGCTTCGGCGTCAGGGCCAGCGCA
The DNA here is from genome assembly GCA_049519515.1 of Candidatus Korobacteraceae bacterium. Classification (GTDB taxonomy): domain Bacteria; phylum Acidobacteriota; class Terriglobia; order Terriglobales; family Acidobacteriaceae; genus CAWBRT01. Next base: position 8,059 of record JBEKQR010000170.1, on the reverse strand, counting down.
CGCGCGATCTCCAGGCGCCTTGCCAATCCATAAGGCAGCCCGCTGGCGCGCATCCCGGCCCTGTCGGCAAGCCCCATCAGGTCCAGGAACTCCATCGCTTTCTTGACAGCCAACCGATTCTGCCGGCGCACCGAGGGCAGGCCCAACATCGCTCTCCAGAACCCGTAGGATGGTTCGTTGTGCAAGGCCAGCTTGACATTGTCCACAACCGACAGATTGTTGAACAAGCGAATGTTCTGGAACGTCCTGGCAATGCCCTTACCGACCACCTCATGGGGCGCAAGTTTATGAATTGGCAGGCCCGCAAAGAAGATGCTGCCGGAGTCGGGCTTATAGACGCCCGTGATCAGGTTGAATACGGTGGTTTTGCCGGCTCCATTGGGCCCGATCAGGCCAACAATCTCGTGCTCTTCGACCTCCATATCGAAGCCATCGACCGCCTTGATGCCGCCAAACGACTTAGCCACGTGCCTGAGTTCAAGGAGCACCGGTCTCCCCCTGTGCGCGTGCTTTCCGATTGGCGAATCGCCTCCATAATACAAGCAAAGGCTTGAAGGAGAATTCACGATAGCCCATCAGCCCCGCTGGGCGGAAAATCATGATCAAAATCAACATCAGTCCGTAAATCACGAGGCGCCACATGCTGGCCATGCGAAGAAACTCCGGCAGCATGACGAATACGGACGCCGCCAGAATAGGCCCGGTCAGGCTGCCGATTCCGCCTGCCACTACAGCCGTGATCAAGGCGGTGGATTGCACTCCCGTGAACATCGCCGGCTGGATAAACATCAGGTAATGAGCCAGCAGTGCACCGGCCACACCGCAAAAAGCGGCGCTGCACGCCAGCGACCTCAACTTTGTTTGGAAGACATTCACCCCAATCATCTCGGCGGCAACGGCATCTTCCCGTACGGCAACTGCCCGCCATCCATAACGTGAGCGCACGTAGTCCCGGGCCAGCCAGGCAACTATCACCAAAGTTACGAGGGCGACCGGAAGATCGGTAAGCCGCGCTATTCCCGGCAGTCCTCTGGCGCCCTGGGTGATGTCCAGGTTCTCCAGCAAAACCCGCACGGCTTCCCCGAACCCCAAAGTAGCAATAGCGAAATAGTCGCTACGCAGTTTCGCTTTGAGAGTGGGCACACCGATTACAAACGAACTTGCCGTTGCCATCATCGCTCCGGCCAATATAGCCAAAAGAAAAGACACGCCGAAGAAGTGCGTAAGAATTGCAGCTGTATAGGCGCCGATTGCCATGAAGGCGGCGTGCCCAAGCGAAAACTGGCCTGTAAAGCCCGTGAACAGAGCCAACCCGGTGGTCGCAATCGCCTGCACTGCGCTGAGGATTATGATTCCAACCACATATCCCATTGGCTTCTTACTCCGGCACCGCGCTATTCTTGAATAATATTGACGTTAGAGCTTGTTTCAAAAACATTCCCGGGGAATAAGGCGTGTTCCCTCAGGGGCTAAAGCCCGTATTTTTGTTGGCTCTGGACGGCGTGGCTGAAGGCACCCCAGCAAGTCAAATGCGGACTTGCTGGGGACCCCGCGAAGCCACGCCCCTTCAAAGCACTATTTTTGAAACAAGCTCTAGGGACTCCACTGTTGGCGCCGCAAGGCCAATGGTATGCTAGCGGCATGCACCGGTTGGAATCGCTTCTGGTTCTCGCACTTGTCTGCGCAAGCGCTTTCGCATCTGTTCTGCACGCGCAGGAACAGTTTCCGGTTGGGACTGTGGTTGCCGTCGTGCTTGACGACGGCATCGATTCCCGCACCTGCAAGCCTGGAAAGCGTGTGGTTGGGCACATCGCGCAGGAAGTTCCGTTGGGAAAGCGCGCCATCCGTGTCCGTTCCAAGATATTCGGCGAAGTTACGCGGGTGGAAAACGGTCCCGGCCTGGCGAAACTCGGCCTGCGCTTCGACCGGATCGAAGTTGACAACGAACAGCTTGCCATCAGCGCCAAGGCTCGCGCCGCAGCCTCTCCTGTCCTTGCCGCCAACGCAGGGAACCCAACCGTTTACGCCTCGGCACCTGGCGCCGGGACGATGGCCCTGATCGGTGATGACGTGGTGTACGGCGTCGGCGGGCCGGTTCAAGACCAGATGGGCAAGGTCGTCGGCAAGTCTGTTCGTGGCGGCGTTCTGGTCAACATCGACAACCGGCGCGGCTCCATGTGCGAAGGGATGCCGCTGAGCGACAAGCCGCAACCGGCCTGGGTCTTCTCCGCCACCGCCTGCGGCGTTTATGGGTTAGGCAATTTGCAGCTTGCGAATGAAAGCGACGAGAACGCGGATGAGATTCTCTTCAGCAGGCGCAACAAGCATGAAGAGCAGCCAACCAACCTGAAGCTGCCTTCGGGCACCGCCTTGCTGCTTGCCATTGCCGGAGCGCCCGACCGCCAGTGATCTGGCAGGAGGGCTGCTTACTGCTGCCGAGCGCCGCCTGCTTTGCCCAGCTCAGTTCCATAAGTTCTGAGATATTTCATGCCGGTGTCGCACATGACGGTGACAATGGTGGCGCCAGCCCCCAGTTGTTCGGCTACCCGCAAAGCGGCAATGACATTGGCGCCGGTTGAAGTCCCGGCAAAAAGGCCTTCTTCGCGGGCCAGCCGGAAGGCCATGGCTATGGCCTGTTCCGTGGAAACGCGCTCAATCTGATCGGCGATCTCCGCCTGCCAGAGCGGCACCACGAAGCCCGCCCCGATGCCGTCAATCTTATGCGCCCCCGGCGGACCGCCCGACAGGACCGGGGATTCCGCGGGCTCCACGGCGACGATTCTGATCCGTTCGTTATGGCAACGTAAGGCTTCCCCGGTGCCCCGAAGCGATGCCGCCGTGCCCACGCTCTGGACAAAGCCATCGATCCGCCCGCCTGTCTGCCGCCAGATTTCCTCCGCCATTTTGTGATAGGCGGCCATCTGGTCTTTATTGCGCATTTGATCGGTCCAGTAGGCTCCGGTTTCGACGGCGATGACGCGGGCGGCCTCGATCATGTCGCGGGTCAGCTTCTCCGTCATGCGCCCGCTCTCGCTGGGCACGATTTGCAGCCTGGCGCCCAGGATTCTCATGTGGTCGAGCTTTTCCCGGGCAAAGGCATCCGAGGTCACGATCTGCAAGGGATATCCCTTGACCGCACAGATCAGGGACAGCGAGACGCCGGTGCTGCCGCCGGTATATTCGACGACAGAACCATCTGCCGTGAGACGTCCGTCTGCCTCGGCCGCCTCGATCATGGCCAGCGCCATGCGGTCCTTCATGCTGCCTGTGGGGTTCTCGTTTTCCAGCTTCAGCAGGATGCGGGAGCCATTCGCGGGTACGATGTTGCGCAAGGCCAATAAAGAGGTGTTGCCGATGCAGCGCAGGATGTCACGCGGCAGTTCGTTCATGATGCCCAGTCTCTCCCCAGATGTGCCATTGTGCCGCTCACGCTCGATCGCGGAACTGGATGATCTTGCGGCGGTCGCGCTTCGATGGCCGGCCTTCCGGCGCCGGCGTGAAATTCATCATGGCCTTGCGCTCTTGCGCCAGCTTCAGCCGCAATTCACGGCTGGTCTCGGTCTCGCGGTAGAGCGTCTGCGCAACCGGCGCCGGGCCGCGCACCTCGCTGAGAAGCAGGACCTCCACTTGAAACTCGCCGCCCTCGGTCTTGATCTGCAAGAGCTCACCAACCCGGACTTCACGGGCGGCCTTGGCCGGCTGATTGTTGGCGTGAACTCTGCCGAGTTCGCAGGCCCGCGCAGCCAGGGCGCGCGTTTTGAAGAACCTGGCGGCCCAGAGCCACTTGTCCATGCGCACGCGGGTCATGGCTCAATCTTCCCATAAACGGGCCTGGCGCGCAGGCAAAGGAGAGCGCCCAGAGCAGAGAGGCAAAGACCGGCGGAGACGAAGATCGCCGATTGGCCCATGCGGTCAAGCAACAGCCCGAACACCAGCGGGGCAAAAGCCTGTACGGCGCGGGCTGGAGCGGCAAGCAGGCCGGTGCGCTCGCCATAGCTTCGGGGACCAAAGACTGCCAGCGGCACAGTGCCGCGGGCAATCGTCAGCAGGCCATTGCCGGCGCCGTAAAAAATGGCGAAGATCGCCGCCGCAGGCGGGCCCATGACGGCCAAGGCGGCAGCGCCGAGTGGATGAAGCACGGCGGCAATGCGGGCGGAGATCAGAGGATGCACCCGCCGCAGGATGAAGAACTCGGCCAGGCGCGCTGCTACCTGCGCCGGTCCCACCAGGGCGGCGGCGGCAATAGCCTGGAACGGCGTCGCGCCCGCCCGTTCCAGCAGTCTTGGCAGGTGCGCCGCCATTGAGCCGGTGACGAACCAGGCTGCCGCAAAGACGAAGGCGAGAAGGAACATCTCCCTGTGCGGTTTCCAGCTCACCGGAGTTTCCGCCGGCGGCGGCAAATGAGCGAGGTGCTTGGGATGCGGTAACAGGAAGCGATTGAGAGGAGCGCCTATCACCAGATTGAGCGCCGCCCAGATTATGCAGGTCTCGCGCCAGCCCAGCGTATTGTTCAGCAGCGACGACAATGGCCAACTCACGGTCGAGGCGAAGCCCGCGAAAAGCGTTATGCCGGTGATTGGGCCGCCGGCATCGTGTCCATAGAGGGTTGTGAGGGTGGCGAAAGCCGCGTCGTAAAGGCCCATCGCCATGCCGACACCGATCACCATCCAGGCCCCGAAGAGGCTGATGGGACCGGCCGCGGCTCCGAGCGCGAGCAGCCCGGCAGCCAAGACAAAGTTGGAAGCCGTCAGCAGGCCCCGTCCACCGCGGCGATCGATGATCCGGCCCACGGCGGGTCCGCAAAACGCGGCGATCATCAGCGATGCCGAGAATGCGCCAAATACCCAGGCGCGCGGCACGCCGGTTCCGGCAGCGATTGGATCAGCGAGAATTGCCGGCAGGTAGTAGCTCGATGCCCAGGCCAAGGTCTGCGCCGTCCCCAACGCAGTGACTACCACCGGCCTGGACCGGGTGGGGATCGAGGATGGACGATCTTCAGCCACGCCGCCCAACCCCGCCGGTCGTGCGGCTCGACGGCTCATGCTGGTTTAGGCCGGCAGGCGGCGTGCCGTCACTGTCGCCCAAGGCGCGCTGCATCAGCACGCTGTCAACCCAGCGCCCGAATTTATAGCCAACCGCCCGTAATGTCCCGACCAGACGAAACCCCTGACGCTCGTGCAAGGCGATCGAGCCGGCATTGTTGCTGTCGCCGATCACCGCCACCATCTGCCGCCACTCGCCGGCTTCACAACGAGCTATCAGTTGCGCGAGCAGCGCCCCTCCAATGCCGCGCCGGTTCAGGCGATGATCGACGTAAACCGAGTCTTCGAGCGTAAAGCGATAAGCGCGACGAGACCGATACGGCATGGCGTACGTGTAGCCGGCAACCTGGCCGTCCATCTCAGCCACCAGGTAGGGCAGTCCGCGACCAAGGACCTCGGCACGACGCCGCGTTAGCTCCTCCACTGAGGGCGGCTCTTCCTCGAACGAGGCGGCGCCATGGAGCACGTGATGACTGTAGATCGAGTGGACCTGCGTCATGTCGTCTTCACGCGAGTCCCGAATCACGCAATTCATTTTGCAGACCTTCTCAGTGGAATGTGCCGCGGCTCGGACTGTTCAACCGCGCCAGGCGGACGCTTCCCAGTGTACTCAAACCCGCCCGGACCCGGTAAACCTGGATGTGAGTTTTTGCTGGGCCGGGACACATCACGCGGCCCGGCGGCAAGGTTATTCCCGCAATTGCAATGTGCTGATTAAAAAGTAATGCTGATTAAAAAGCGCTATTGAAAGCAATTGACAAGCTCTCCTGGCAGCGAGATACTCGGCTCCTCAAAAGCGGCAAAAGAATCCGGGAATGACCACGATGAAACTTCGTGCGCTATTGATTTTGGCTGTCGTAACGGCCAGTGTGGCATGGCAAGGTGCCGAGGCCAAAAAGAAAAAGACGGATGCGGAAAGGTTAGCGGAGGCAAACTGAAACAAATCATAACCGGAAACACCACTGGGAACCCGCTCTCGTATTTCCCTTTTACCAGAAGAGAAAAATAGCGGCGCGCGGTCCATGGTAACGAGGCTTTCGATGGAAGTGCAATTCCTGGGATCGGGCGATGCTTTTGGCAGCGGCGGACGCTTCAACACCTGCTTCTACGCGTGCGGCGGCGCGAGCGCCTTCCTGGTCGATTGCGGCGCATCGTCAATGATCGCCTTGCGCAAGTTCGGGATCGATCCCAACACAGTCCGCACCATCTTTATCAGCCACCTCCACGGCGACCACTTTGGCGGGCTGCCTTTTTTTATTCTCGACGCGCAGCTCGTCAGCCGCCGCGCCGGGCCGCTTACTGTTGTGTGGCCGCCCGGGGTTCGCGAGCGGCTGCTGGCGGCAATGGAGATTTTCTTTCCCGGCTCGACCAAGGTAGAGCGCAGCTTTGCCGTCGATTTTCGCGAGCTTGAGGCGCGGGTGGCGCAGAAGGTCGAGGAAATAGAGGTCATCCCTTACGAGGTCAAGCATGCCTGCGGAGACCCGGCGTTTGCTTTACGCGTGACCGTGGACGGCAAGACGCTGTGCTATTCGGGCGATACCGAGTGGGTCGAGGCCTTGCGTGAGGCCGCGCAAGGAGTCGACCTGTTCATCGCCGAGTCCTACTTTTTTAACCGGCAAGTAAAGTTTCATCTCGACTACGCGACGCTGGCCCGGCATCTGCCCGAACTCGGGGCCAAGCGCGTAGTCCTAACTCATATGGGAGCTGACATGCTTGCGCGGGCGGCGGAAAGCGGCTGCGAGGCAGCCTACGATGGCATGATGATCTCGCTATAGAAAAAAACTCTGCGTCGCCCCTACGGGGCTCTACAATTTTTTTCTCGTGGTCGACATCTGGCAGTTTCACCGCGGCCCGGGCACGCGATTGACGGCGCCCGAGGGCGTCTCTCCGCGCAGGCATTCGAGGACACTGGTTGCGGCTGCCAGGGCAATGTCGCGGCGGACGCTGTCCACGGCCGAGCCGAGATGGGACGTAAAGACTGTTCTCGCTTTCGCCCGGCGGAGCCGCGCTGGCACCGCGCCTGGCTTGCCTGCCAGGGCCCAGTCCTCCATGGCGAAGACATCGGCTGCGTAGCCGCCCAACTGGCCGTTCCCGAGCGCTTCGGCCACTGCTGCTTCGTCCACGAGCGATCCTCGCGCAATGTTGATGAGAAACGCGCCGGGCTTCATGCGCGCCAGGAAGCCCCGATCAACCATGTGCCGCGTTTGCGGCAACAGGGGCAGGCACAGCAGGACGAAGTCGCTGCGCCGCAGCAGGTCGTCAACTTCTGTCCGGTGCAGTCGAAGCTGGCTCTCCTGTTCAACCGGGAGCGCCTTGTTGTCCGCGTATAGCAAGGTTGCGCGGAAGCCGGCAAGGTGCCGCGCGATGGATGTGCCGATGGCGCCCGCGCCGACCAGTCCCACGGCAGCGCCGTCGAGTCCCTGCCCGTACAGCACCGGACGCCAGCCGTGGAATCTTCCCAGGCGAACAAGCTGGTCGCCCGGCAGGATGTTCCGCGCCAAGGCGATCATCAGCCCCAGTGCCAACTCCGCCGCAGGTTCCGTCAGAAGGTCCGGAACGATCGTCAGCCAGACTCGGTGGCGAGTGCATGCTTCGACATCGAAGTTGTCGTAGCCCTTAAGGGCGCAGGCGATGATACGGAGCCGGGGGCATCCTATGAGAAATGCCTCATCAACGCGCTCCGGCATGAACGCTATCAGCCCATCGGCGTCGCTGCAGCGCTTCAACAACTCATCATGCGTTAAGGCGTTCCGTGTCTCGTTCGCGACAACGTCGCACGCGGGCGCCAGCAGCTCAATGACCTCTCGATGTACCCAGCTCGAAATCACAATCTTCGGACGATGGTTCATATGCATCAAGCCATTAACCCTGACGAGGCTGGTATCCGGACATTCTTAGTACTCTGACCGGCAGGAAATGTACACGTCTCGGCGGGAGAGGGTAGCGCTGGTCTCCAGGCCGGCTGTCGCGGGGGCCTCCTGGCCCGCGCACGTTAACTGCCGGCGTGGACGCCGCCA
>JBEKQR010000169.1:0-14769 GCA_049519515.1 Candidatus Korobacteraceae bacterium | reverse complement strand
TATAGCCCGTATCTGACCACGCTGTTCTACCTCTCGGCGCTTCCGGCCGGCATTGCGCTGCTGATCATCGCCCTGTATCTCTGCGTGCGTTCGCTGAACGCGCGGATTGAGTATGCCATTCTCGAGGAGCTCAGCCGGGTGATGGCGCTTCTGCTGGCGATTTACGGCGTCTTCCGCGCCTTCGACCTGGCGCGTAACGGGGCTTTGCCGTACCTGTTCGCGCCGCGGGTGGAAAGCGCGTACTTCTGGACGGAAATCGTTCTGCTCGTGGTCTTGCCCCTGGCGCTGCTGAGCCGGCCGAGGGTGCGGCACAATCCGCAGCTCCTTTATTGGACCTGCGCCGTGGTGGCCATGGGCTTCATGTGCAATCGCCTGAATGTCTCGATTACCGCCATCGACGCCATGACCGGCGTCCACTATGTGCCCAAGTGGCCCGAGCTGGCCTTGACCATGGCGGTGTTGACGGCCGGCGTGGTCGCGTTTCGCCTGGCGGTGATTCACCTGGATATCGTTCCCAAACGCAAACCGCTGCCGGCGCTCAATTGGATCGAGGCTAAAGCGTGAAAGAAAGGGTTTAGGGGATAGGGGTTAGGGAATAGGGGAATAGAGAGTAGATTTTGCTGGAGCTGCTTGTTTTTGTAGGTAAATGGGAATTGGCGTGGAAGCCCACGCCTTCAGGCGTGGGGGAAACAATGCTCACACGAAGAACGCCTTTAGGCGCTGTGGATGCATCAACACGGCGGCTAAAGCCGCTTCAGACTTGATGTCTTAATCCCACGCCTAAAGGCGTGGGCTTCCACGAGAACGCAGGCTTCAACAACGGCCAGAGGAACCGAGCAAATGCACAAGGTCTAACGCTCGCATTCTTCTTGAGCCGCGTCTATAAGTCGGGTCGCTCAAAGAACCATTTATGAAACGAGCTCTCCTGCGCTAATCCCTAATCCCTACTCCCTAACCCCTGATGAATGCCATGAGCCAGCGGGAACTTCTACCACCGGTCGATCAGGATGCGGAGCAGGCGTTTGATCCGTATCTGCTGCGCCTGGTCGAGCTGGAACGCGCGGCCCGGGCGCTCGACCTGGAAGACCCGGTGCTGGAGCAGATGCGCCACGCGGAGCTGGAAGCGACCATCCACCTGCCGGGGGGGCGCGCGGATGGCGCTGCCGCCGGCCTGACCGCGCTGCAATGTTTGTGCGCGCCGTCTTCGCCCGCAATCGTCGAGTTCGCGATCGCACCGGATGCCTATCTGAACCAGGTGCGGGCCTCGGCCCTTCTCAACGACCTGAGCTGTGCGCTGCTGCGGCTGAACTGGCGCGGCGGCGGCGCCGGTCTGATTTTCGATGCCTCGCAATACTCCGAACGCGAAACCCGGCGGCTGCTGCGCCGCTACGGCGAAGCCGTACAGCGTATTCTGCCGGATTGCTTCGCGGTTTCCCGCATTTATGGCGGCAACAGCGCCATTCATGGATGGCTGGGCAATGACCTGCGGCAGTTTAGCAGCCGCTTTGGCGTCGCCGTTCCCCAAGCGGAGGCGCAATGGGAACGCCTCGGCAGGTGGATCGCTGAATTGACACGGGCATTCGCCGCTTACGTCCCGGCAGGCGCCAACACGGCGCTTGCAGGGGAACCCGGACACATTGAAATACGTACCTGCGCCATCCAAGGTTGCGCCGGTTTGGGCATGGCCGCAGCGCGCGCCCTTTCAGGGACTACCGCAAGGCGCGAGGCGGAGACAGGCTCCAAGTCTCTTCTGGCTCGTTTTGCTTCTCGCGGCGCGCAGGTGGTCATGATGTCGGATTCCTCGGGCGCGGTCTTCAATGAAGCCGGACTGGACCTGGCGCGGCTGGAGGCGCATGTGGCGCGCGAGCAGGTGTTGTTTGGCTACTCCGGCGGCGAACACGCCTATGGCGCAGACCTGCCGCTATGCGAATGCGATCTGCTGGTCCTGCAAGCGCCCATGCAAGTAACGGCCAGAAACGCAGACGGGGTGCGAGCCAAAATGGTTGTCGAGTGCGTTCCCGATGGCGCCAGCTACGACGCCAAGACCCGCCTGGCGGCGAACGGCGTCGAGGTCATTCCGGAGGTGCTGGTGCGCTGCGGGCCGGTCTTGCTGGCCGCCGCCGATTCGCAGGCATGGGCTCTGCCTGAGTCGCGCCTGCCGGCCCTGCTGCGGCAAAGCGCCAGACAGTTGCGGGCGGAGCTCGCGGAGTCGGCGCGCGCCTGGAATACCAGCCTCGCCCGCGCCGCCCTCATGCTGGCCGTAGAGCGCCGCGCCACCCAGATCAGGCGCGCAGGGCTGTAAGAACCTGATTGGGCGGCGAATCCGGGCAGCTTTTTCCTCGCCTTGCTGTTTGCCAGCCAACCATGGGCTCCGCTGGTCTAAGGTGTTTGATTTCAAGGAATTAAGGTCAGAACCAAGAGGATTAAAAGTTCCTGCTCATTGTGAGTGGCGCATTTCCTCCTTATGCTCTCGCTGGAGCCATCGAGGGCACAGGTGCGCTTAAGGCTGCGGCGAAAAGATTACCGGTTCTGGCAACGTGTGGGTAAGTCCGCCCGCGAGTGCTGGCTTCATCTGGTGGGGATTCTTGGGCTGAGCATCGTTTCCACGCCCATTGCCCTGCTAATCCCTCTGCCACTGAAGATTGCCGTCGATTCCGTTCTCGGCCATGAACCGGTTCCGCGCTGGCTATGGTTCCTGATTCCCCCGGGCGCTTCCCGCGCCTCGTGCCTGGTGCTGGCGGCGGCCCTTCTGCTGGCCATCGCGCTGGTCGGCAGTTTGCAGTCGCTGGCCAGTTGGCTGCTGCAAACCTACACCGGCGAAAAGCTGGTTCATAACCTGCGCTCGCGACTGTTATGGCACGTGCAGCGCCTGAGCCTGGCGTTCCACGACCGGCGCGGGACCAACGACACGACTTACCGGATTCAATACGACGCCTCCGCCATTCAAAACGTGCTCATCCAGGGCCTGGTCCCGATCGCGGGTTCGGTCTTTGCTTTCGCGGCCATGCTCTACGTCACCGCCCGCATCAACTGGCGCCTGGCCCTGGTAGCCTTGGCGCTCTCGCCGGTTCTCTGGCTGCTGGCCCGCAAGTCCAGCCACAAGGTCCGCAGCGGCTATGACGAAGTGCGGGCGCTGGACAGCTCCGCCATGCTGGTGCTTCACGAAGCGCTCGCCTCGCTGCGTGCGGTCAAGGCCTTCTGCCGTGAAGCCCATGAAGACGAGCTCTTCCGCCGCAAGTCGAGGCAGAGAATGGTGGAGCAGGTCCGTCTGGCCTCCATCCAGGCCGGCTTCCATGTGCTTATGGGGCTGACCGTGGCGGTGGGCACGGCCGCCGCCCTGCTGATCGGAGTAGGGCAGGTGCTGGCGGGGGCCATCACCGTGGGCGAACTGCTGCTGGTAATGGCCTACATGGCGCAACTCTACGAACCGCTGCGCAACGTCAGCAGCAAGATTCCCGAGCTGCAGGGCGCGATCACCAGCGTGCGCCGGGCATTCGCGCTCTTCGACGAGATTCCGGAACTAGGCCAGGCATCGCCCAGCATTACCGCCAAGAGCATCCGCGGTCATTTTTTTTTCCGCGACGTCAGCTTCGAATACACCCCCGGGCGCCGCGTGCTGCACAACATTTCCTTTGAGATCGAGGCGGGCGCGCGGGTGGGCATTGTCGGCCCCAGCGGATCGGGCAAGACGACCCTGGTTCACATGCTGACCAGGTTCTACGACCCGGTGGAAGGCTGCATCCTGCTGGACGGCATCGATCTGCGCAACTACAAGCTGGCCGATCTGCGGCAGCAATTTTCCATCGTGCTGCAGGACCCCATGTTGTTTTCGACTACGGTGGCCGCCAACATTGCCTACGCGCGGGCGGACGCCAAGCGGGCGGAGGTGGTGGAAGCCGCCAAGCTGGCCGGGGCGCATGAGTTCATCATGCGGCTGCCGCAGGGCTACGACACGCCCATCGGCGAAGGCGGGGCCGGCCTCTCGGGCGGAGAACGTCAACGGCTGGCGATCGCGCGCGCCTTCCTGAAGGACTCGCCGGTGCTGATTCTCGACGAGCCCACCAGCGCCATCGACGTGAAGACGGAGAGGTTCATCATCAGCGCCATGGAAAAACTGGTGCATGGGCGCACCACCTTCATGATCGCGCACCGCCTGAGCACGCTGGAAAGATGCGATCAGGTTCTGGTTCTCAGGGAAGGACATCTCACCTCCATTGCCAGCGATCTGCAGCAGGCGCGCCGCGAGCTGCTCAACAACCCCGAACAGCCAGCCGGCCCCAACCTCGGACCGGTGTTGGTGCGGTAAGCCGTTGTGCCAAGCTTGAAACCACAGAGTTCACAGAGTCGAGCGCAGATCAGAGCCGCTGACGCTCAACTCTGCTCCGAGCACCTCGATTTCTCCCGCGGCTCCGGCCACCTACCCGGTCGCGCAACCATCAGAGGGAACTGATTGCCGGACTCCCCCCGGATTTCACCATCAGGATGAACAATGGAATTTAATAAGTCCGCGCGAAACAGTTCCGCGATATCCAGGCCGTTGCTGCTCACGGCCGCCCTGACTGGAATAGTGCTGCTGCTGGCCGGCACCTCGGCCGCCCAATGCACTCTGAATACCGCCTCGCCCTCGGTGACCATCTGCACGCCGGCCAACGGCGCTACCGTGACCTCGCCGGTAAGCGTGGTCGCCGGCACCACCGACAAGGCGCACTCAGTAACGACCATGAAGGTTTATCTCGACGGCGTCGCCGTTTACACCGTGCACGCCAGCCAGATAAACACCAGCCTGGCGATGGCCAACGGCACGCACCGTGTTACGGCCCAGGCATGGGATTCCAGCGGAGCGGTCTTCAAGTCGACCATAAACATTACTGTCAGCGGCACGGGGCCGGCGTCGGTCTCGGTCACCGTTTCGCCGCATTCGGCGAGCCTCGCGCCGGGGCAGCAGAAGCAGTTCAGCGCGACGGTGCTGAACGCCACCGATACCACCGTGGCCTGGTATGTTGACAATTTCCAGCTCGGCAACGCCACGGTGGGCACCATCACCAGCGGCGGCCTGTATACGGCAGGCACTTCCCTGGGAAACCACAACGTCACCGCCATCAGCAACGCCGACACTAACAAGAGCGACACCGCCGTGGTCACCGTGAGCACAACAACATCGACTTTCCCCAGCTCAAACCACGTCTTCCTCATCATGGAGGAGAACCAGAGTTACTCCGAAGTCTTTCCTTCCGGAGCGTCCACCCTCTCCAACTGCTCTTCCTCCACCATGCCGTACCTGTGCAGCCTGGCAGCCAAGTACGGGATGGCGACCAACTTCTATTCCAACCGGCACGATTCGCTGCTGCTGTACCTGTACGCCGTTTCCGGCTCTACCTGGACGGGCAGCCCCTACAATTGCAACGGCCTAAGTTGCTCCTCGGAGGGAGTAATCACAGGCGCCAACCTGATGAGCTTGCTCACCAGCGCGGGCAAGACCTGGCGCGGATACTTCGAAGACATGCCCAGCGAAGGCTACACCGGAGGCGACACCGGCCATTACCTGCTGCACCACAATCCCTTCCCCTGGTTCGCCGACGTGGTCTCCGGTTCTAACCCGCAGAAGGCCAACATGTACCCGTTCACCGACTTCAGCCCGCACATAAACGCGGGCAATTTTGCCGACTTCACCTTGATCGTTCCCAACAGCCTGCACGATGCTGATGGAACCGGCAGCCAGAGCGCAACCGCCCTGTTGAACGCCGCCGACACATGGCTGAAGAGCAACATAGCCCCCCTGCTGTCGACCCCGCCTTTCAGTCAGCCGGGCGGAGACGGCATCCTGATGGTCACCTTCGACGAGGGACGGGTGGCCGGAAAATCCGGCGACAGCTCGACCGACACTGCCTGTTCCCCGACTACCTCATTTCCAGGACATGGTGCACACCATCATTCACCTGCTTAGCCTGCCGAGCTATATCAACGGAGCCAGCGGAGGAACGGACATCGATCTGCTGCCGGGAACATAGAATTTCTGATTTGAGACTTTTGATTTCAGATCGAAAGGATGCAGCGCTGGCAGGTGCCCCACGGGCAATGAGCATTAGCGTGTACGTGGAAAGCTCGGGTGAACAGGAAAGTGAAACCGGAACACTCGTCGCCGCGTAGCGGCAATGTTGCGGGGTCCCCAGGAAACGCCGCTTTCGTTTCCTGGGGTGCAAGTTAGCCCAGCGCTTCAGCGCTGGGAAGGCGTGGTGGGAAGATTCCGAGCCCCGTAAGGGCGGCGCACAAGCTCTCACGCGGCTGTTTGCATCGTCCCTACGGGACTCCAGTCAAATGGTTCGCGCTCCCCCGCGCTGAAGCGTGGGACAACGAACATTGCGCCTCCGGCGCGTTGCTCAGGATGCCGCGTCTACCTGGCGGGTCATGCCACACCTGCTCTTCAATCTGAAATCAAAAATCTGAAATCTGAAATGGTTCACTGCGAGGCCGATACTCCTGTCGCCGGCACTCCCGCCAGTCGCGCCGCCATTCTGGCGATGTGGGCTGCGGCATCCACATGAGCCAGCCGGCGCGCACAATTTCCCATGGCATCCATGCGCGGCCGATCGGTAATCAGGGCGGCGACAGCATCCACAAAACGCTCCGCCGTTAGCTCCGATTCGGGGATGAGCATAGCCGCGCCTTGTCCGGCGAGGGTTTCGGCGTTGCGTAGCTGGTGATCGTCGGCGGCGGTGGGCAGAGGAACAAAGATTGCCGGCTTTCCCGCCGCTGCCACCTCGGCGACGGTGCTGGCCCCGGAGCGGCAGACGAGCAGGTCGGCGTGGGCAAAGGCGGCGGCCATGTTGGCGATGAACGGCGAAATCTCCGCCGGGACCTGTACCCGGAGGTAGTCGGTGGCGACCGCCTCGTATTCGCGCTCGCCCGTCTGGTGGATGATGTGCAGATCAGGAATGCGCCGGATGAGCGCCGGCAGGGAGTCGACCAGCACCCGGTTCAATGCCCGCGAGCCCTGGCTGCCGCCAAACAGCAGCAGCGTGGGAGCATCTCCCGGCCGACGCGGCGGAACTTCGAAAAACTCCTGCCTCACCGGGACGCCGGTGACCTCGCATTCGCGGAACCAGCGGCGGGTCTGCTCGAAGTGAACGGCCGCGGCGCTGGCCATGAAAGCCACCACGCGATTGGCGAAGCCCGGCACGACATTGGGCTCGAAGATCAGCGACGGCGTGCCGCGCAGGGCCGCGGCCAGCATGGCCGGGCCGGAGGCGTATCCGCCCACGCCGATGACGACATCCGGGCGGAAGCCGGACATCACCGTCCAGGCTGCCACCACGGCGCGCGGCAGCGCCGTAAGCGTCCGCAGGCGCGTGGCCAGGCTCACGCGCTTGAGCTGGCCCACCTCCACCAGCCGCAACTGGAAGCCGGCAGCCGGCACCAGCCGGGTCTCTATGCCCCGCTCGGTGCCGATGAAAACCACTTCCGCCCCGTACCTGTCCCGGAGCTGCTGGGCTATGGCGATGGCGGGAATGACATGGCCGCCGGTGCCGCCGCCGGCAAGAATTGCGCGCATCCTTCAGTCCGTGTGTTGGGTGATGTTGAGCAGCACGCCCACACTCAGTAGTGTAATGAATAACGAGGAACCGCCGTAGGAGATAAACGGCAGCGGAATGCCCTTGGTAGGCAGCATGCCCAGCACCACGCTGATGTTGAAGAAAGCCTGCACCCCCACCATGGCGGTAATTCCCACGGCCAGAAAACGGGCAAAATAATCACGCGTCAGAAAGGCCGCGCGCAGGCCGCGATAGCAGAAAAAAGCCAGCAGGGCCACGATCGCCAGCGAGCCTGCCAGTCCCAATTCCTCGGCAATGACAGCGAAGATGAAGTCTGTCTGCGGCTCGGGCAGGTAGAACAGCTTCTGTTTGCCCTCCATCAGCCCCTGCCCCAGGATGCCGCCGGTGCCGACGGCCACCAGCGACTGCACCAGCTGGAAGCCGGAGCCCTGGGCATCGGCAAATGGGTTCCAGAAGGCAAAAATCCGCTTCAGCCGCCAGGGCGTGCGGAAGATCAGAAAATACAGCGGCAACGTGGAGGCCAGCACGGCATAGCCAAGCCACTTCAATTCCATGCCGGCGGCGAACAGCATGGCGGCGCTGATGGCGCAGATGGCCATGGCGGTCCCCAGGTCGGGCTCGGCGACAATCAGCGCGGCAAAGACCACGCTGGGCGCGATCGCCAGCAGCAAGGTGCGCCAATTAGAGATGGTCTGGTAATGCTTCTCCAGGAAGTAGGCCAAAAAAAGAATGATGGCCGGCTTGGCCAGCTCTGAAGGCTGCAGGGAAAAGCCCGCCATGCGGATCCAGCGATGGGTGTTGGCATGGCGATCGAGGAAAAACACCGCCAGCAGCAGCACGCAGGTAAAGCCCAGGGCGGTGCAGACGACCGTGGATGACTTCAGCCGCTTGTAGTCGAAGTTCATCATGATGGTCATGGCGATCAGGCCGGCCGCGGCCCACACCAGCTGCCGCAGAAGAAAACTGTAAGGCGACCCGTAGCGCTCCTTGGCAATCACCGCCGAGGCGCTGAAGACCATCACCAGGCCGACAAAAACCAGCAGCAGCGTAACCGCGAACAGCCACCGATCGACACTGACGCGCTTCGCCATTCAGCTACGCCCTCCTGCGGCTGATGCCAGCGCATGCACTTCCTGCTTGAAGAGGCGGCCGCGTTCCTCGTAACTGTTGAACTGGTCGAAGCTGGCGCAGGCGGGGGCCAGCAGCACGATCTCGCCCGCGCGGGCGTTGCCCGCCGCATCGCGAATGGCCTGGGGAAGCGTCTCCGACCTCGTCACCATGGCGGATGCAAATCCGGCGCTGCCTGTGCTGAATTCGCCGATCTGCGCCTCGATCTTGCCGGCCGCTGCGCCGATCATATAGACGTGCCGCACGCGCTCGCGCAGCAGCGGCGCCAGCACGCTGTAATCGCTGCCTTTGTCCTTGCCGCCCAAAATGAGGTGAATGCCGCCGGGAAACGCCTCCAGGGCCTTGATGGTGGCGTCGACGTTGGTGGCCTTCGAGTCGTTGTAGTAATCGACGCCGGCAATCGTGGCCACGTACTCCAGCCGATGCTCGACCGCCTTGAAGTCCCTGATCGCCGTGCGCATCTTCGCCGGCTCGACTCCCGCCAGCGAACCGACGGCGACCGCGGCCAGCACGTTCTCCAGGTTGTGCGCGCCTTTCAGCCCGATTTCCGCGCCAGGCATCACCTCGTGCTCGGCCACGCCGTCGCGGAAGAAGATTCGGCCGCCGCGCACGAAGGCCCCGCGTTCGACCTCGCGCTGCCGGCTGAACCAGAGGATGGTGGGACGAATGCCCGCGGCCATGGCGGCGGTTTGCGGATCATCGGCGTTGAGCACGGCGAAGTCGGCGGGCTTCTGATTTTCGAAGATGCGCGCCTTGGCGGCGATGTAGCGCTGCATGCTGCCGTGGCGGTCGAGGTGGTCGGGCGTAAGGTTCAACACCGCCGCGATGCGCGGGCGGAAGCGCTCGATGGTCTCCAGTTGAAAGCTGGAAATCTCCAGCACAATCCAGGTGTCGGGCGAAGACTGCTCGACAAAGCTGATGGCCGGGGTTCCGATGTTGCCGCCCACCAGGGTCTTGCGGCCGCCGGCGGCGATGACCTCGCCGGTCAGCGCGGTGGTCGTAGTCTTGCCATTGGAGCCGGTGATGGCGATGATCTCGCCTTCCAGGTAGCGGGCGGCCAGCTCGATTTCGCCGATGATGGCGATGCCCGCGCGCCGCGCCGCCGCCAGTTGCGGCAGTTCCAGCGGCACGCCGGGACTGGCCACGATCAGATCCTGCTGCTGAAAAGTACGCTCGCCGTGCTTTCCGGTTTCCACCGTAACGCCCTGCTCCAGCAGCACGGGAATCTCGTCGCGGAACTGCTCCTGCGGCTTGGCGTCGGAGACCGTCACCCGCGCTCCCCGCGCCCGCAGAAACAGCGCCGAGGCCACGCCGGATTTGCCCAGCCCGACAACCAGAACCTTTTGTCCGTTAACGTCCATGCCTTCGTTACGAGGGAATAGGGTTTAGGGATTAGGGATTAGAAACCGCAAATGCGAGGTCATCCTTGAAAGGGCGCGGCTTCGCGGGGTCCCCAGCAAGCCCGCATTTGGGTTGCTGGGGTGCCTTGAGCCGCGCCGAATGGATATGGAATGCGAACGGCCTTTAGGCCCTGCGGTATTGCCCTCAGCGGCTAAAGCCGGATTCATAACCCTGCCCCGCGGCACGCCTGAAGGCGTGCCCTTTCAAAGAATCGGCGCTACAGCAAGTCGCTAGCCCCTATTCCCCTAATCCCTACTCCCTACTCCCTAACCCCTAATCCCTGTCCTCTCGATTCTGCCACGAATTTTTGCCGTCTATCGCAATTTCAAGGTGGTGAGTGCAAACAGAGCAAACACCAGCGAGGTGATCCAGAAGCGCACGATGATCTTCGATTCCGACCAGCCCAGCAGCTCAAAGTGGTGGTGCAGCGGCGCCATTTTGAAGATCCGTTTCTTGCGCAGTTTGTAGGAACCGACCTGCAGAATGACGGAAAGCCCCTCGATGACGAAGATTCCGCCGATAAAAGGCAGCAGCAGTTCCTGCTTGATGATGACGGCGACGGTGGCGATGGCGCCTCCCAGCGCCAGCGATCCGACATCGCCCATGAAAATCTCGGCCGGATGGGCGTTGTACCAGAGGAAGCCAATGGCCGAGCCGACCATGGCGCCGCAGAAGATCGTCAGCTCACCCACCTGCGGAAGGCTGGAGATTTCCAGGTAGGCGGCGAAGACGGCGTGTCCGCTGACGTAGGTCAGAACCGTCAAGGCCCCGGCGGCAATCACCGTGCAGCCGATGGCCAGGCCGTCGAGGCCATCGGTCAGATTCACCGCGTTGCTGGAAAAGGTGATCACCAGAACGATGAAGATGATGAACGGGGCAAAGGCCAGCGGCCATAAATAGGGCAGGTGCTGCCAGGCGGAAACCACCAGGTCGGGGCGGAATTTCTTGAAAAAAGGAACAATCAGGTGGGTGGAGTAGCCGCCTTTTATCTCAAACAGCACCAGGGTCACGGCGATAACCAGGCTGGAGAGCCCTTGCAGGGCCAGCTTGGCCCGCGCCGTCAGTCCCAGGTTGCGCTTGTGCGCGACCTTCAGATAGTCGTCGGCAAAGCCGATACTGCCGAAGGCGACGATGGAAAACATCGCCAGCCAGATGTAGCGGTTGCTGAGATCGGCCCATAAGATGGTGGGCACCAGCACGGCAATCACGATCAGAACGCCGCCCATGGTTGGCGTGCCGGCCTTTTTTTGGTGTGCCTGGGGGCCGTCCTCGCGGATGTACTGGCCGATCTGGAAGTCGCGCAGGCGGCGCACAACCGCCGGCCCGATGATCAGTCCCATGAACATAGCGGTAATGCTGGCAAACGCAGTTCGGAAAGTCAGATACCGGAAGATGCGAAACGGACTGATATTGAGGTGCCGGAACAACTGTTCGTAAAAAAGCCAGTAGAGCAAGTTCTCTCCCTGTGAGGGATTCTACGCGAGGGTGGAACGCCTGCAAGTCTCTTGTTGTCTACCCCGGCCCTAGCGCCGGCGCCCTCGCCGGCGGTCGGCCTTTTGTAGCGCTGGTCCCGCAGTGCGGGACCGGCTGTCCGGGGGGCGTCCACGCCCGCCCGCCGTGCCCCACATCTGCCGCAGTTGGCAGATGTGGGTCGCTAGCGCTACTCCGAGTGGACCTTCCTCGCCCTCAGTACCTCCAGCCCCCGCTCCAACCGGACGCCGCGCGAAGCCTTCATCAGCACGGCGTCTCCGGGCTCGAGCTCGGCGGCAAGCTGCTCGCCGGCCTCTTCCGGGGTGGCGAAGAACGCCGCGCTCGTGCCAGCCTGCGCCGCCGCCTCGACCATCGGCTCAGCCAGCCCGCGAACTCCAATCAGGCGATGCACGCCTTTCGCGGCCATGAAGCGGCCACACTCGCGGTGCATGGCGTCGCCCTCGCCTCCCAGCTCCAGCATCTCGCCGGCCACCACTATATGCCTGGCGGCGGGCACGGAAAGCAGGGCCTCGACCATCGCTTTCAGGGCCTTTGGATTGGAATTGTAGCAATCATTGATTATGGTCGCGCCGCCCAACTCCAGGATTTCCCCGCGCTTTTCCGCCGGCATCAGCGAGCTGAGGCTTTCCACCGCCATCTCGCAGGAAACCCCCTGATCGACCGCCACCGCGACCGCCGCCAGGCTGTTCAGAATGTTGTGTTCGCCGACCAGGCGGATGGAGGCGCGGCAGCGGTGGGCATGGCAAACCACGTCGAAAGCGGATCCCAGCAAGCCGCGCGCTTCGACGTTTTCGGCGCGCACATCGGCGCTGCCGCTCATGCCGAAGGTGACTACCTTGCCGTGGAAATCGCGGCCAAATTGCGAGACATACTTGTCATCCGCATTGAGAATGGCGGCGCCGCCGGGCGGCAGGGCGGCAATCAGCTCGTACTTCGCCCGGGCAATGCCGGCCAGCGAGTCGAAGAACTCCAGGTGCACCGGGGCGACGTTGGTCACCACGCCGATGTCGGGCGCCGCCAGCTTGGCCAGGACGGTAATCTCCCCGGCGTGGGACATGCCCAACTCGATCACCGCGATATCGTGTTCGCGCTCCAGGCGCAGCAACTGCAGCGGCAATCCGAAGTGGTTGTTGAGGTTACCAACCGACTTCAAAACGTTGAGCCGGGTCGAAAGCGCGTGGGCTATGGCCTCTTTGGTGGTCGTCTTGCCGGTGGAACCGGTCACGCCGATCAGCGGCTTTCCCCACAGCCGGCGCACGGCGGCGGCCAGAGTTTGCAGCGCCTCCAGGGTGTCGTCCACGGCAATCAGGGCCGACTTGGCCGGGTATCGCGAAAGGGTGTCTTTGCGCACCACCGCAGCCACGGCGCCGGCCTGGAGCGCGGCTTCGACAAAGTCGTGCCCGTCGACGCTTTCGCCGCGAATGGCAAAGAACAACTCGCCCGGCTTGATGGTGCGCGAGTCTATCGAATAGCCGGCCGCCACAAGCTCGCCATCCAAGGCTGGCGAGCGCGGCGGTTGCGTTTGCCGGGGCGGCTCGCCCTTCCCCTGCACGAACTCGCGCACGCGTGCCAGCGGCAGCTTCATCTGATTCCCTGCTCCGAGGCATAGCCGAGGGCGTACAACTCTTTTTTTGCCACCGCGACATCGTCGAACGGCAGGACGCCCGCGCGCGTGATCTGAATCTTCTCGTGTCCCTTGCCGGCGATGAGCACGATGTCGCCGGCCTGCGCGTCGGCCAGCGCCAGCGCGATCGCCTCCCGCCGGTCGAGCACCACCAGGTGCCGCACATTGGTCGGGCGCAGCCCCGGCAGAACGTCAGCAAAAATCGCCTCCGGATCTTCCGAACGCGGATTGTCAGAGGTCAGCACCACGAAATCGCTCGCCTCTCCGGCCACTTTGCCCATCAGCGGACGCTTGCTGCGGTCGCGGTCTCCGCCGCAGCCGAAGACGGTGATCACCCGGCCGGTGGCCGCGCCTTCCCGCCGCACGAACTCGCGCGCCACCCGCGTCAGGTTTTTCAGGGCATCATCGGTATGGGCATAATCGACCACCACCGCGAACGGCTGGCCCTGGTCGACACGCTCGAATCTGCCCGGAACCCGGGTGGCCGCCAAGATGCCATTGGTGACCTGCTCGGCAGTACACCTGCCGGCCATGGCGGCGGCGCAGGCGGCGATCACGTTATAGACGTTGACGCGGCCAATCAGCGGCGAGGCGATTTCGAAGCTGCCCTCGGGCGTCACCAGCTCGAAGCCGTTGCCGAAGCGCATCATGCGCAGGTTGCGCGCATGGAAATCGCCTTTGTCCAGCCCATAGGTGTAAACGGCGGAGCTGCGCGTGCGGCAGAAGTCGGCCAATTGCACTCCGTACTCGTCATCGATGTTCACGATGGCGCAGCGCGGCGGTTCGGTTCCGCAGCCTTCGAACAGCACCCGTTTGGCCGCGAAATAATTTTCCCAGGTGTGATGGTAGTCCAGATGATCGCGGGTGAGATTGGTAAAGACGGCGACATCGAAAGGAACGCCGAAGACGCGCTGCTGCTCCAGCGCGTGCGAAGAGACTTCCATGACGGCTTCGGTCGCGCCCGCCGCCAGCGCCTGCGACAGCAGTTGCATCAGCTCCAGCGGCTCGGGCGTGGTGTGGGGAGCGGGAACCGTCTTCCCCGGCAGGTGGTACTCGACCGTGCCCACCAGGGCGCTCTTGCGCCGGGCCACGTGCAAAATGGCCTCCAGAATAAAACTGGTGGTAGTCTTGCCGTTGGTTCCCGTGATGCCGGTGTTGCGCAGGCGCTCCGCCGGGTGCTTGTAGAAATTGGCGCTGAGCCGGGCCAACGCCCGCCGGCCATGCGCCACCCGGGCCCAGGCCACCTCGGAAGCCGGCGGCGGGTCGGTGGAATCGGAGACCACGGCCGAGGCGCCGTTGGCGAGCGCCTGCTCGAGGTAGCGGTTGCCATCCGTCTTCTCGCCGCGCATGGCGACAAAGACAAAGCCCCGGCGCACGCGCCGCGAGTCGTAATCCAGCCCCCGGATTTCGGCAGAACCGCGCTGGGCGAGCACTTCGGCCCCGTCGAGCAGTTGTAAGAAGTCCATTTTCTAGATTATATCTTCCGGTGATGCTCGCCAGAGTACATCGTTCGAAAACGCTTTACGGCAATTTCACAGTCGCTCCATTCGGGTGAAACCATCGGGCTCTCTTGAG
>JBEKQR010000168.1:0-8873 GCA_049519515.1 Candidatus Korobacteraceae bacterium | reverse complement strand
CCGATTTTTATTCCGGAGTACAGGCCCCTTGTTATCGCTTCGAGGAAGGGTTGTCAACCGATTTGTGGTTGAATAAGCGACGGAACCGAATCCCAGGCGATACGCCACAGTAAATTCGCCACAGTAAATTCATTGATTTGCCCGCGGGCTGGGGCTAAGCTATCGGTTCCTGCGTGATCTCTGGACGGAAGCACGACCAGCGGGCCGCGCCTGAGCGGGTGCCGCGCTGATTGGCTCTGAATTTAACTGCTCGATGAAGGGAGAAGGCGTATGCAACGGAAGGATGTGGGAAAACTGAAACGCAGAGATTTTCTGGCCCTGGGTGCGGCGGGAGTGGCGGGAGCTGCTCTGGCCGGAGGCTCTCCATTGGCCCAGGCCGCCGAAAGCAAGCGGCCGCCGGTAAACCTCCAGTTGTTTCCGGGGGATTACACCTGGTCGGCGGCCGTGCGCGGCGTCATTGCCGGGATGCCGCGGGGTGGCGGCGACATGGGCGAGATCTATAAAGTTTGCGCCGCCCTGCACGGCAAGACAGGCGACAACGCCGCCTGGTTCGCGGAATGGAACAAGATGGGCGAACACGTAGCCGCGCTAGGCGATGAGGCGAAGGCCAAGGGATATCTTCGGACCGCATCGGGTGCATACCTGCGCGCGGCCCATTACATTCAGGCCGGGGAGAGGCTGCGGCAACCCCGCACCGCGGAGACGCAGAAGGCCTATGCCCGCGCGGTGGAGCTGTTTAAGAAAGGAATCCCGGATATTCCTTATCTTTCCGTCGAGGCGGTCGAGGTCCCCTTCGAGGGCGGCAAGAGCCTGCCTGCTTACTTCATAAAGAGACGGGGCGAGAAGCGTAAGCTGCCCACGGTGCTCTTCTTCGACGGGCTGGATGTCACCAAGGAGATCCAGTTCTTCCGCTCCGGGCCGGAAATGGCTCAACGCGGCATGGCGCTGCTGATCATCGATGCTCCCGGCAACGGCGAGGCCGTACGCTTCCGCGGCATGCCTGCCCGGCACGACTCCGAGGTCGCCGGTGGCGCGGCCATCGATTATCTCTCAACACGGCATGATGTGAACAAGGACCGCATCGGCGTGATGGGCATAAGCCTGGGCGGATACTTTGCTCCGCGCGCCGCCGCCATGGAGAAGCGCTTCAAGGCCTGCGTGGCCTGGGGGGCGCAGTGGGACAACTATGCCTTGTGGCAGGGTCGCATGGCGAACCTCAAGAAGGCTTCCCTGTCTGTTCCTAGCGAGCACATTCTCTGGTTCCTAGGCGTCGACAACATGGACAAGGCAATGGAGAGACTCAAGCCCTTTACCCTGGAAGGAGTGGCGCAAAAAATCCAGTGCCCGTTCCTGCTCGTACAGGGAGAGAAGGACGCGCAGATCTCCATGGACATCGCGCGCAAGCAGTTCGAGGCCGTCGGCTCCAAGGACAAAACCCTCAGAGTCTTTACCGAGGAAGAAGGGGGTTCGGAACACTGCCAGGGCGATAACCTGACGCTCGGCATCACCTGCATCGCCGACTGGTTTACGGAAAAGCTGGTGAAAAGGGGTTAGGGAGTAGGGGTTAGGGATTAGGAACCGGGAATGAAGATATTCGGACAGACTATCCCTAATTCCTAACCCCTGATCCCTAACCCCTCTCACAGTTGCCGCACTGTAGTGGGGAATATCTTCTGATAGGCCTCGGCGTGGGTAATCTTGCGCTCGGTGCGCCGCCGGGCTACCTCGCCGCGCTGCTCGGCGACGTTCTTGTAATAGTTCCACATTCGCGTCTGCGAGGGGACCAATTGCATGGCCTTCCACTTGAGGTCCCACACCTCGCTGATGTCGAGCAGGGTGTCGGGCTTGAATTCGCCAAGCTCGCTCTGGTGGGGCTCAAAGCAGTAGACCTGCGGCGCGGCGATGTGCTTGCCCCCGGGCCGTCCCGGCGCCTGGGCCACCATGCGCGCCTCCAGCGCCAAGCGGAAGGTGGTAACGTGGTCCCAGTTGGCCGGGTCCACGCGCGGGTGGGTCAGGATGAACTGCGGCTGGACTTCGCGGTAAATATCGACCAGGCTCTCCAGCACCTCCGGCCCCGGCTTAAATGGGTAATCCTGCTGATCCAGAAAGCGCACTTCGGCCCCGAGCACCTGGGCTGCTTTGACGGCCTCGGCTTTGCGGCGCGCGCGCACGGCAGCCGGGGCAATGCCGGGTTCGGCGGCGTAAACTTCGTTGGACTCGCCGCGCTCGCCCGCCGTCAGGCAGACCACAACCGCGCGATAGCCAAGCTTGGTGTGCACCGCGATGGCTCCTCCGGCACGCCACACGAAGTCGGCGGCATGCGCACTGACCACAATCAATGATTTAGCTTCGGTATTCATCCAATCCTCGCTGGAAAATGAATAACAGATGTTATAAACGAAATCGCGCCCGCCGTCAGCGAAAAGAAGGTCTCAAAGTTTCAAGGTTTCAAGGATTGCAGGATTTTACAAGAATCCCACGAAGGCTTGAGCCCTTTCGCTGCACAAAGCCAGTAGACGCCACTTACGGCAGGGGCTAGACTGGCAGCCATGAACAACGAGGCCGCTGAATTATTCCGCCGATATTCCATTGTGCGCCTGGAGAAGCTCAGCTCGTTTATCGACGACTGTCTCGGCCGCCTGACTCCCGAACAGATATGGAGGCGCGGCGGCGAAGAGCAGAACTCCATCGGGACCCTGACGGTGCACCTCTGCGGAAACGTCCACGAGCGCATTACCCTGACGCTGACCGGCGGACACTCCACGCGCGACCGCGATGGGGAGTTCGATCCGCAGGCGCGCGTTTCCACGGAGGAGTTGCGGCGGCGGCTGAAGAATACGATTGCCGAAGCCGTGGCCGCCTTGCGCCAATTCCCGCTCGAACGCCTGGCTGAACATGCTCCCAAGCCCGGCTACGACCGTTCCGTGCTGGAGAACATCTACGCGGTGGTCGAGCATTTTGCCCTGCACACCGGCCAGATCATGTTCGCCACCAAGCAGCTGACCAACCAGGGACTGGGAGACCTGAGCCGCTCCAGCAAGCCGAAAGCTTAGCAGAAGGTTTCAAAGTTTCAAGGTTACAAAGTTTCAGGGATTGGAAGGTCATGAGACGGTCCGACGAAAAGCAGATCCTTCGGCTCCGCTTTCGCTCCGCCTCAGGATGACACTTCAAGGGCGGTTTACACCAAGAGTACGGCCGCACAAAAGCAAAACCGCTTTTGAAACCTTGAAACTCTGAAACCTTGAAACCTTGAAACCTTGAAACCTATTCCTTCCTCCTTCAACATAAAGGCAGCAATTCGTCGTTGTGCGGCCAAGTGCGATCAGGATGACGCCACATCTGTGGGTACACCGTCTTATCAAGCGCTTTAGAAATTCTATTTCCTAACTACTCTCCTGCCGCCAGTCTTCGGCGTTCGCCGGACTTGCGCCAGTCGCCAGCACTTCTTCGCTGCGTTTGCGGTCGGTGATGTCGAGGTTGATGCCGGCCAGGCTCATGAGCTGGCTGTTATCGTCGTAAAAGGGACGGCCCCGATCCACGATCCAGCGCACGCTGCCGTCAGGCCAGACCACGCGGTATTCGCTGTGGTAATCGCGTTTTTTTCGCAGGGCCGCCATGACGGTTCTCACCACCCGGTCCCGGTCTTGCGGGTGCAGGGCATTTCGCCAGGTCTCAAGCGTGACTTTCGCCTGTGGCATCACTCCGAACAAACTCCTCCAACTGGCGCTAACGATCATTTCGCCGGTCACGGAGTTCCAGTACCAAAGCCCGATCTCGGCGGCCATGGCGGCCGCGCTCAGCCGTTGTTCGCTCTGGCGCAAAGCCTTCCGGCTGTCGCGCAAGGCTGCTTCTCTGTCGTAAGCGGCTGCCTTCTGGCGGGCGTTGCGATACAGTTCGGCGACCATGCTCATCGCCCCGCCCATAAAGATGAAAACGGCCAACCCGATGGCATCGTGCGGGCGCCCGACCGCAAATCCCGGCGGAGGGAGAATCCAGTAGGCTGCCAGCAGCGCGGCCAAACCGGTCGCCAGCAGTCCCGGCCAAAGGCCGCCCAGCAAAGCCACGAGCATCACCGCCGGGTAGAAAACGAGGTACGTCGGCAGCTCGGGGCTGATGTGTGCCAGCATTGCCTTCTCCACCACGCAAGCTGCAGCAACCGTAAGCGCAGTGAGAATATACCGCACAAACTGCCGGCCCAGCGCGGTTCTCAGCATGGTGGACATGTTCAGATAGAGTCTCTTCTCAGCTCTGAATGGATCAATTGTACTGCTCACGGGCCATCTTCATGCCGCCCAGGCCGTGATTTTCAGTTGACAAGCAGGCCCGACCGTTTGAGGCTTAAGAGTTCCCGATAGCGGTCCCCGCCGGCGCAATAGGGGCGCCGTCTGGGCCCAGTACGCGGAGGAGCCCGTGCCGCTTCCAAGCTTCAGTTGCAAACACCCCATTCTTGCGCTTGCCGGCCTGGCGCTGGCCTTGGCCTTGGCGGCGAACGCCCAGCAGCCGGCAGCGCCTTCCACTGATGTCAACAAACGAAACCTGCTGGTGACAGTGCGAGACAAACACGGGAAAATTTTCAGCAACCTGTCCCAGGACGACTTCATTCTGGAGGAAAACGGCCACCCGCAGGTCATTCGTGATTTCAGCCGGGCAAGCGACCTCCCGCTTACGCTCGGCCTGGTGGTCGACGCCACCTTGAGCGAGCGCAAATTTCTGGAGCAACGGCGCTCGGTCAGCGGCAAATTCATAGATCAACTGCTGCGAGAGGACAAGGACAAGGGGTTCCTGATCCAGTTCAACGAGCGCGAAGTCAAACTGCTCGAGGACCTTACCCCGTCGAAACAAAAGCTGGATGCCGCTCTCGACTCGCTGAGTACTCCGCAGCTGGAAAGAAAGAGAGAGCGCTCTCGCGACAGGGATGAATATCCCGGCCCCCGGAGCGGCGGACGCCGCGCCATGGGCGCGAACCTCTACGACGCCATCTTCCTTTCCGCCACCGAGATGATGCAAAAACAGCCGGGGCGCAAGGCGATCATTGTGTTTTCCGACGGCATGGATCGAGGCAGCAAAGTGACCATGGCGCGGGCAATTAAATCCGCCCTAGAGGCCGATACTATCGTGTACACCGTGCTGATACCGGGCCCGCAGGAACCGGAGAACCAGAGCCCCTTTGGCCGCGGCAGGGGCGGCATGGGCGGTCCGGGTCGTGGCCCCGGATACCCATATCCATCTCCGTTCCCGCGCTATCCGCAGCCAGAGCCGCCGCCGCAGCAGCCGCGAGAGGACCACGGCGAAGCCAAAGACCTGCTGCAGCGCATCTCAACGCAAACCGGCGGCCAGCTGTTCGAATTCTCCAAGAAGACGCTCGATCAGATATACCAGCAAATCCAGGAAGAACTACGCAACCAGTACAATCTCGGCTATACTTCGGACAGTTCCGGCAACGCTTCCGGGTACCGCAAAATTTACGTAAAGACCAGACAGAAGAACCTGCTCGTACAGGCCAGGGATGGATTCTATCCCGTCGGGCAAGCCGATTCGAAGAAGGATTAAGAAGCAGGATTAGCACAGAAGAGAACCGCGTACCACCCGCATCTGCCAAAAGAAGGCAGATGTGGGGCACGTGCAAGCGTTTCAGGCGAGAGGAGAGTTTTCATGGCTGAATACCTGAAAAAAGCAAAGGAAAAACCGGAAGAGGATATCCGCGCGGTACAGGACGCCGTGCGCGAGATCCTGACCAAGGTCAAGAAGGAAGGCGAGTCGGCGGTCCGTTACTACGCCAAGACCTTCGACAAGTGGGAGCCGAAGAGCTTCAAGGTCTCGCAGGACGAGATGCGCGCGGTGAAGAAGCAACTGCCGGCCAGCGAAGTTGCCGACATCGACTTCTGCCAGGCGCAGATCAGGAACTTCGCCCAGGAGCAGATGAAACGGCTGGTGGACTTTGAGGCGGAGACTCTTCCCGGCGTGCACCTGGGGCAGAAGGTCATTCCGGTGGCCTCCAGCGGCGCCTATGTTCCCGGCGGCCGCTACCCGATGCTGGGTTCGGCGCACATGACGGTGATCACGCCCAAGGTTGCCGGGGTGAAACGCGTAGTTGCCTGCTCGCCTCCCAACAAGGGGCAGGGGTTGTGGCCGGCCACGCTCTATTCCATGGTCGCCGGCGGCGCCGACGAGGTCTATTGCATGGGCGGCGTCTATGCCCTGGCCGCCATGGCTTACGGCATGGAAGGCCTGGCCCCGGTCGATGTCATGGCCGGCGCCGGCAACAAGTACGTAGCCGAAGCCAAGAAACAGATATACGGCACGGTCGGCATCGACCTGCTGGCGGGACCGACCGAAATCCTGGTGATCGTCGATGAGACTGCCGATCCCTGGATCGTGGCTGCCGACCTGCTCGGCCAGGCGGAGCACGATCCCAATGCCCGCCAGTGCCTGATCTCTCTCGACAAGAAGATGGCGCAGGCGGTCATGAAGGAAGTCGACCGGCAGCTGATCGACCTTCCCACCCGCGACATTGCCAGCGTCGCCTGGCGCGACAACGGCGACGTGATCGTCGTCAGCTCACCAGAAGAAGCGGTCAAGGTCAGCGACGAGTGGGCGCCAGAGCACCTGGAAGTGCAGACCAAAGACTGGAGATATTACCTCGACCACTGCCGCAACTACGGTTCGGTCTTCCTGGGCGAGGAGACCACGGTGGCCTACGGCGACAAGACCATCGGCACCAATCACGTGCTGCCCACCATGAAGGCCGCCCGCTATACCGGCGGACTCTCGGTCGGCAAGTTCGTCAAGACCGTGACCTACCAGTACGCCACCAAGGAAGCCTCGTACAAGATCGCCGATGTCTGCGAGCGGGCCTGCAACTACGAGAACATGCTCGCCCACGGCATCTCGTGCAAGGTGAGAAAAGAGAAGTACGGAAAAATCATCCAGAAGTCCGCAGCGAGGTGAGGCCGATGACAGCCAACATGCCAAGCTTTGATGTCCCCGGCAAGGTTGCGGTGATAACCGGCGGAGCGCGGGGGATCGGCTATGCGGTGGCCGAGACCCTCGCCTGTCACGGCGCGGACATCGTGCTGGTCGACCGCCTGCATGACGAGCTGGAAGAGGCGCGCAAGAACATCGAGCAGATGGGGCGGCGCGCCCTGGCCATCGAGGTCGATCTCACCCGCACCCCCGAAATCCAGAAGATGGCCGACCGCGCCCTGGCCGCCTTCGGGCACCTCGATATCCTGGTGACCTGCGCCGGAATCAACATCCAGCAGATGGCCGTCGATGTCACCGAAGAGGCCTGGGACAAGATACTGAACATCAACCTCAAGGCCCTGTTCTTCTGCTGCCAGGCTGTGGGGCGGGTGATGATCAAGCAGAAGAGCGGCAAGATCATCAACATGTCTTCGCAGACGGGCACGGTGGCCATTCCCCGGCGGGCCGCCTACTGCTCCAGCAAGGGCGCGGTCAACATGCTGACCAAGCTGCTGGCGCTGGAGTGGGCGCCGTACAACGTTCACGTCAACGCGGTCGCCCCGACCTTCGTGGAAACCAAGTTCACCGAGCCGATGTTCAAGGACGAGGCGTTCAAGCAGTACTGCCTGGACAACGTTCTGCTCGG
Source organism: Candidatus Korobacteraceae bacterium (assembly GCA_049519515.1). GTDB lineage: Bacteria > Acidobacteriota > Terriglobia > Terriglobales > Acidobacteriaceae > CAWBRT01. The sequence goes on along the minus strand of JBEKQR010000168.1, from coordinate 1,264 downwards.
CCGGCTGGGCAAGCCCGCGGATGTCGCCGGCGCCGTTCTCTATCTGGCTTCTCCGGCCTCGGACCTGGTCACCGGACACATCCTGGCAGTCGATGGGGGGTGGACCGCTCGCTGAAAGCCAGTTCGCCGAAGGTGGCCCACATTTGCGTAGCCGAAGGCGAAGCTAATGTGGGGGCTTTGGCCCAGGTCCCCGCATTTAGGGCTGGCGCCCTAAATGTGGGCCACCCCAGCCATACAAGGATCAAGGGCCCCGGCCCCAGATATCTCCAAAGGAACAAGGAGGAAGGTTATGAAAGAGAAGACAGGGAAGGTATCACGGCGATCTTTCTTGAAGAGCGGCGCCGCGGTAGCGGGTCTCTCGGTGTTCGGGATGCCCTCGATTGTCAAGGCCGCGCCGCAGGGCGTGGTGAAGTACGGGACCATGCACCCGTTGACCGGGGCCTACTCGGCCTTGGGCGCCGATCAGATGAAGGCGACCCAGTTGGCGGTCGATGAGTGGAACAAGAAGGGCGGCGTGCTGGGCCGCAAGATCGAGTGGATCTATCGCGACGACCAGCTCAACGGCGCGGTAGCGCTGCGCCGCGCCAAGGAACTGGTGGAGGAGGAGAAGTGCGACTTCATCGGCGGCACGCTTTCCGGCGCCATTTCTCTTGCCATCAATGAATTCGCCGGCAAGAACAAGGTTCCCTACGTGGCCTACTGCCAGTCGGATATGCTGCTGGGCTCCGACCTCAACAAATATGGGTTCGCTTTCATGGTGTTCCCGTACTCGGCGGCGCTGGCCACCTCGAAGTACGCCTTCTCCAGCATCGGCAAGAGGTGGTTTTCTCTCACCGCCGATTACCGCTGGGGGCAGAGCCTGCTGGAGGGCTGGATGTGGCAAAGCGACCAGATGGGAGCGCAGTTCCTTGGCAATGTATACGCTCCACTGGGCGCCACCGACTACTCCACCTACTTCACCAGGATCATGGCCGCCAAGCCGGACGTGCTGGTCATGAACAACCTGGGCGCCGACCAGACGGCGGCCATCAAGCAGGCGAGCGAGCTCGGCCTCAACAAGCGCATGAAGATCGTCTGCACCAAGACCGCCCTGACCACCATGAAAGAGGTGGGAGCGGCCTACGACGAAAACATCGTGGGCGGAATGTCGTTCTACTGGGGGCTGAGGGACAAGTACCCGGCCAGCAAGAAATTCATGGATGCCTACATGGCGAAGTTCGGGCAGCCGGTGGAGCAGGACGGCGAATCCGGCTACGTAGCCACA
>JBEKQR010000167.1:0-8900 GCA_049519515.1 Candidatus Korobacteraceae bacterium | reverse complement strand
CTCTCCGCGATAAACAGCCTCCGAGAAGGAAACTGTTCGCCGCACAGTCGTGGGCTGCGCAGTCTCGGTGGCCAGCACCCGGAAGCCCGCGCGATGCAGCCGCATGATCACGCCGCTGGCCAGGTCTCCCGCGCCTTTTACCACAACCGTTAAGTCTGCAAACATGCCAACATCCTTGCCAGGCACTTATCTTACCGCGACGCCGAAGGCGGAGCGCGATTCCTATCAGGGAACAAGTCGGGATTGTATATTTCACGTAAGGTTATTGTGTCAAGTAAATTCGGACTTGCCGGGGACCCCGCAAAGCCGCGCCCCTTAAAACAATCGCCAGCTGACGTTTTTCAGCAGCCTGTGAAGCCGTGTCCTGATACAAGGCGCCGTGGTCACAGATACACCATTTCCTAATCAGTTCTAGTCTGAAAAGCGCTTGAACTCCTTGTCGAAATCCATACTCTGCCCCGGCAGTACCTCCCGAAGCGCCCACTCGATGCGGGTGACGGCATCGTGTATTTGGCTTATCCGTTCCGGGTTCGGCGTCATATTAGCCGAGTAAGCGATCACCTGCAGGGCATTACGCACGTGGTGGTTCATCAAGGCGATTGTTTTCAATCGACTCTTGAGATACCGCGCCCTGGCTCGTTCATACCAGTACACAAGCAGCCCCACAATGGCGCCTCCGCAAATGTCGTCCACGATTCGCTCGGATCCGGTTAAACCATAGGCAAGCGATATACGGTCCGCAAGGATCAGCATGATACAAACCACCAACCCGGCAATTAGCGCGTATGCCCGCGGCCGGTGAATCCGCTTGGTAGCCTTCGTTGGTTTACTCATGAAACCCCTCCTTGATAGTGCCACCCGGACCGGAGAACGGTAGCGGGGGAAGTCGAAACTCCACCCCCGGGTTTGGCGTATGGCGAGGGCGCAGTGGTGTAATTTTGAGCAGCCTGGAACTTGCTCAAATTTTATATAGATGCCGGCTCAGTGAGAGTTGATGGCGCGGACCGTTTCCAGCACCACGTCGCCGACGATCTGCAGGCTGGCGGGACTCAGCTTGTCCAGGGTGTCTTCCGGCGTGTGCCAGAACACGTTGTTGTAACCGTAATCGAAGTCGATCAGGTCGGCTACGGGAACGCCGAGCTTGGCAAACGGCAGGTGATCATCCTCGACGGCAATCTGGCGGGCGAAGAAGTGCGACTGATAACCCAGCCGGGCAGCCGCATCGGAGACGAGCTGCTCCAGCCAGACAGTCGAATTGGTGTCGCGATCGATGTTCAGGCCGGCATCGCCAACCATGTCGAGCAGCAGAAAGGCTTTGACCTTCTTCAGCGTTCCATCCTGCTGCCAGAGCTGGGCCAGGTGCTTGCTTCCGTAAAGGCTGTCGGAATCGCTCCACCTTACCGCCGCCTCTTCCCCGTCGGTCCATACCAGCCAGATGCTATAGCCATCCATTGGCTTGTCTTTCAGGACCTTGGCCAGTTCCAGCAGCAGGCCGGTGCTGGAGCCGCCGTCGTTGGCGCCGACATAGCTCTTGGGCAGCGGCAGGTTGGTATCGTAGTGGCCGGCGATGACGATGATGCCGTCTTTCTTGCCGGGAAACCTGGCGATGATATTCCGCACGGGATAAGGGCCGGCGGGGGTTGCGGCGGTGAAAGCGTCATCGGCGGTTTCGATGCGGTCGGCGCTCAGCTTGTGATGGATGTAGGCTTCCAACTTCTGATGGGCCGGGCTGCCGATTGGCCGCCAGCCGAAGCCCACCACCTCGCGCACGTACTGCATGGCGCGCTTGCCGTCCACCCGCGGCGCCGGCGGGGCGTTTGCGGGAATGATGAAATCAGCGGCCGCCGGCGTCCACTGCTTGGTGGCCGGCGGCCCGGAGGGTTGGTCACCAAGAATGACCTGGTCTTTGCGGTCGCAACCGCCGAGGGCCAGGCTCATCGCCACCGCCACCAGGAGCAGTCCAGGGAAAGGGCTCGGCTTATTTCGCCGCGCCTTCACCGTCACGCCCGGCTTCGCTGCGCTCATTCGTTCTGCGCCTTCTTTCTATTGCGCCGGCTCGGGTGCACCAGGTAGGCGATTCCGATGCTGCCAAGATAAAGAAAGACCATGGGCGCGGCAAAGATGCACATATTCAAAATGTCGGTCGTGGGCGTGATGATGGCGGCGATGATGAAGATGACCAGAATCGAATAACGAAGATTGCGCCACATCCAGCGCGCGCTGATTACGCCCATCAGCGCCAGGAAAAACACCAGGATCGGCATCTCGAAGACAACACCCAGGCCGAGAATGATGGTCATGAACAGGTTGGTGTACTCGCTGATGGTGATCATGGGCGAGAACTGCGCGCCATAGCCTACCAGGAAATCCAACGCCGCCGGATACACCATGTAGTACCCGAAAACTCCGCCGGCCACGAACAAGGCAACTGTCGAGAACAGGAAGGGGGCCACATAACGGCGTTCGTGACGATAGAGGCCGGGGGCAATGAACAGCCACAACTGATACAGGATCAGCGGCGAGGCCACGAAGATGCCGCCGATCAGAGCCACCTTCAGGTACATATTGAAAGGCTCAGTCGGATTCAGGTAGACCAGCTTCTGGTCCAGCCCGTGCGCCTTCAGGGCGGTAAAGATTGGCCTCTGCATCAGGTTGTAAATCTCTTCGTGGAACCAGTAGCAGACGCCGAAGCCGGCGGCGACATATACGATTGACCAGATGATGCGCCGCCGCAGCTCCTCCAGGTGATCGAGGAAGCCCATGGAAGGCAAATCTTCATCTTTGGACCGGCGCAGAGGAGGAGTTTCCAAATCAGGCATTGGAATCCCTGGCAGTGGTTTTGTCGAATGAACCGGCGTTAACGCCGGTTAGGGGAGCTGGAACCTGGGCTATTGCCTCCAGGGGAACTTTGCCGCCCTGGTCATGCTCATCGTGGTTCCCGGCAAGCGTGTTTGCCGGGGCGCACGGGATGGTGGATTGCCCGAAGCTGCTGGCCACGGTAGGCTCGGCGGGCGGCAATATCTTGGGCTCCGCGGCCGGCATCGCGGTTGCGTCTGCGGTTGATAAGCAGGCATCCGCCGGCTCTGCCGTGGCAGCAGGAACTCCCGCGTCCGCAGTCTCTGCCGGCTCCTGCTGCGGCGGCTCGCCGCTGCTCTTATCCCGCTCGCTGGCCTCCGCCTGCTCTATTTCCGTCTCCAGCTGGTTCTTAAATTCGTTACTGGCGCGCTTGAACTCATTTAGGGCCTTGCCCAGCTCGCGGCCGATCTGCGGCAGCTTCTTTGGCCCAAAAAGCAGCAGGGCCAGCAGAAAAATAAAAATCATCTCGGGCATGCCCAGGTTCATGACTTCAATGATACTTCGGCGCAGCGGGCGCAGCAATGCCGCAGGGCGGGTTTTTGGCGCATTGGAGGCAAAATAGTTGCGCCACTCCGAACCGGGTTGGAAGCTGCTTGCATCCTAATTCGACAGGATAGCCCTGCATAGGCGCTGGGTCACGGGGCGGGCCGGGCACGTTGATGGCGTGCTATACTTCAGAGAATCGTTGCCGGCAAAAGATTTGGCCGGCGCCTTCCGGCAAACGAAGGACAACTTGGATGGCTGGTAGTTTTCGCCGCTCGTTCCTCGCTATATTTCTGGTGATTGTTGTTTGCGGCTTCCTGGGCGCGCTGTTCGGGCAGCGCCTGGGCGGCGCCATGCCCAGCAGTGAGGGCGATATCCGCGACAGCCTGCACACCTTCACGCAGGTGTATGACATGGTGGAGCAGAACTACGCCGAGCCGGTCGACCCCGGCAAGGCAATCTACAACGGCGCCATCCCGGGGATGCTGCGCGTCCTCGACCCCCACTCCAACTTCTTCGATCCCAAATCCTACGCCCTGCTGCGCGAAGAACAGAGCGGCAAGTACTACGGCGTGGGGATGCAGGTGGGCCCGCGCAACAACAAGGTAATCGTGATTGCACCGTTCGCCGGCGCGCCGGCCTACCGTGCCGGAATCCGCCCCGGCGACATCATTGTCGCCGTCGACGGCAAGCCGACCGACAACCTGAGCGTCAGCGAAGTAGCCGAGCTGCTCAAAGGGCCAAAAGGCACCACGGTCCGCATCTCGGTGCTGCGCGAAGGCTCGGCCAAGCCGCTGGATTTCTCCGTGGTCCGCGACGAGATTCCGCGCCACAGCGTCGATTTGCACTTCATGATCCGCCCCGGCGTGGGCTATATGCACATCAGCGGGTTCCAGGAGACAACCGACCAGGAAATTACCCAGGCGCTTGACAAGATGGGCGACCTGCAAGGACTCATCCTTGATTTGCGGCAGAACCCCGGCGGCCTGCTGAGCGAGGGGGTCGGCGTGGCCGACAAGTTCCTGCGCAAGGGACAGGTGATTGTCTCCCATCGCGGGCGCAACTCGGCGGAGAAGGTCTACCACGCCACGCACGGCAGCGGTGGCAAGGAATATCCGCTGGTAGTGCTGGTAAACCGGGGGACGGCTTCGGCCGCCGAAATCGTCGCCGGCGCCATTCAGGATCATGACCGCGGGCTGATCGTGGGCGAGACCACCTTCGGCAAAGGGCTGGTGCAAACCGTCTATCCGCTCTCGGAAAACAGCGGACTGGCCCTGACTACCGCCAAGTACTACACCCCCAGCGGGCGCCTCATCCAGCGCGACTACAATGGCGTTTCTCTCTATGACTACTATTACGGGCGCGGGGAGAGCCCCGAAAGCGAAGCCAACCGCGAGGTCAAGCTGACCGACAGCGGACGCACGGTTTATGGCGGCGGCGGCATTACTCCAGATGTCAAAATTCCACCCATCAAAAGCAACAAGTTCCAGGACGCCCTGCTGCAGAAGTATGCGTTCTTCAATTTCTCCAAGCATTACATCGCCATTCACCAGAGCATTAGCCGCGACTTTGTGGTGGATGAACAGGTTTTGCAGGAGTTCCGGCGCTTCCTCGACGAGCAGAAGGTCCCCTTCACGGAAGCCGACATGGCCGACAACCTGAATTGGGTAAAGGCGAACATCAAGGCCGAGCTCTTCGTCAACCAGTTTGGCCAGGAAGAGGGCTTGCGCGTGCAGGCGGAGGCCGATCCCGATGTCACCAAGGCCCTGGACCTGCTTCCGCAAGCGGCACAGTTGGCCGACAAAGCCCGCAAGATCATCGCCGAGCGCAAAAATTCAACCCTGACGAACAAGTAATTTAGGGGTTAGAGATTAGGGGTTAGGGATTGGGAGGCCGTGCAGCCTAATTCCTAACCCCTAAACCTTTTCCTCACGGCCAGGGCGGATTAGGTATTGGCGTATATTTTTTCGGATGTTACGCTGAGCGCAACCACGCTGATTCGTCAACCCGCTCTGCCAGGAATCAGAGAGAGTATCCCGCGTAATCCCTAATCCCTAACCCCTGACCCCTTCGATACATCCTTTGACTTGGAGTACCATAGGTACTCACAATCAACCACTTCGATTTTGCAAGGGAGAACGCAATGCGTAAGCAATTCCTAGTATGCCTGGCCGTACTTGCTCTTTGCCTTACGGCTGCCGTGGCTCAGGATTCAGGCAAAGCCGCGCCACCGGCGGCCGCTGCCGCAAACCTGACAAAATTGCCTGCTCCAGACACGTCGGGGGGAATGTCGTTGACCAAGGCCCTGGCTGCGCGGAGATCGGTGCGCTCGTTTTTGCCCACCCCGCTGACCAAGGCAGAACTGTCGCAGATCCTCTGGGCTGCGCAGGGCATCACCGATAGCCAGGGCCACCGCACCGCGCCCTCGGCTTCGGCGCAGTATTATCTGCACGTGTACGTGACCTCGGCTGACGGGATTTTCGAATACCTTCCCGGCGGGCACCAGCTCAAGAAGCTTTCCAGCCAGGACGTCCGCAGCAAGCTCTCCGGGCAGCAAGCGGTACAGCAGGCGCCCACGGTGCTGATTCTGACCGCGGATATCGGGCGCGCAATCACCAAGTATGGCCCGGACAAGGGTCCGCGCGTCTCCGCTCTTGAGGCCGGACACGCTACCCAGAACGTGCTGCTGCAGGCCGCGGCCCTGGGATTGGGCGCCTTGTCAGCCGCCGGAATCGATCCCCAGGAGGTGCACAAGCTGGCGTCGCTGCCGGCACAGGAGACCGTCATCTACCTGATACCGGTTGGTCATCCGAAGTAAGCGCCGCGTATTTACGGTTTTTGATTTCAGATTAAAAAACAAAAGCACTAACCACAGAGGAACTACCCCACTCAAGCCGGTAGACAGGCAATTACAAGCGCCGGCGCTTGGAGTACCATGGATTCGCCATTCAGCTACTTCGATTTTGTAAGGGAGGATGCAATGCGGAAGCGATTCTTGCTCTGCCTGATCATCATCGCTCTTTGTCTTCCAGGTGCAGTAGCTCAGGATTCCGGCAAAGCCGCCCCGGCGGCCCCTGCCGCAAACATGACAAAATTGCCTGCGCCAGACACGTCGGGGGGAATGTCGCTGGACAAAGCCATGGCCACGCGGAGATCGGTGCGCTCGTTCTTGCCGACCGCGCTGACCCAAAAGCAGTTATCGCAGATCCTTTGGGCCGCGCAGGGCGAGACCGGCCCGGAGGGCCGCCGGACATCGCCATCGGCGGGGAACCAGCATTACCTGCGCCTCTACGTCGCTTCGGCTGACGGCTTCTTCGAATACGTGGCTAAGGATCACCAGCTGCAGAAGATCTCCGGCCAGGACGTGCGCAGCAAGCTTTCCCCGCAGCCGCCCTTCAAGCAGGCGCCGGTGGTTCTGCTGTTCGCCGGCGATTACGAGCGTGCGGCCGCCAAGTACGGGCCGGAGAAGGGACCGCGCTTCGTCGGTATTGAAGCCGGACACCAGGCGCAGAACGTGCTACTGGAGGTCACGGCCCTGGGACTGTCCGCCGTGCCCGTGGGCGGGTTCGAGCCCAAGGATGTGCAGAAGGCGGCGGCGCTGCCGGCACAGTACAGCCCCGTCTATATGATCCCGATCGGTCATCCGAAATAACGCCATCCAGCCGGTCTGTTTCATCAACCAATTCAACTGCCCCACTCAAGCCAACGGAAGGCTTGAGTGGGCCACCCATCCGTTCCCCAGGTCAGCGCCGAACTACCGAAAGAGCAATTTGCTGCAAGCGGCGCCTCCTAACCGGGCAGCGCTGCTTGTCTCAAAAGAGTTTCCGGCGGCGCGGGACCGGGGGCACCCTATTCGAAAATTGATTTCACCCTGGCAAGCCAACGGAAGGCTTGAGTGGGCTAATTGAAATTCCCCACTGCCGCAAGTGCCGTTCCTCACCATCGTGCGTGTCCAACATCACTCCGCCGCGCTTACACAAATCACAGCAGAGTGCACGTCGGATCACTTCAGTGTGAAGGCTGCGTCACGCGGGAGTGAAGGGGTGGGTCACGTCAGAATGCACCTCCCGTCACTGTTGTCATTCGCGTTTTGCCCGATATTAGAGATGGCTACGAAGCGACTGACCGGGCCTTCATTTTAGTACGGGAGCGCGCCATGCACACTACTCTTCGCGAAACGCCCGACGCCGGTGAGCGGGTATTCATTGACCAGGTAATCGCGAACCAAGGCACCCGTCCTGGAGCCCTGCTGGGCATTCTGGAAGCCGTCCAGGACCATAATCCACGCAAGTACCTTCCCATGGAAACGCTGCGCTACGTCGCCGCCAAGACGGGAATTCCGGCGGCGCAGGTGTTCAGCGTGGCCACCTTTTTCGCGTTGTTCAGCCTGGAACCGCAGGGCGACAACACCATTTGCATCTGCCGCGGCACCGCCTGTCACACGCGCGGCTCGCGCGATCTGCTGGAGAGCCTGCGCCTGGAGCTTGGACTGGGGCGCCAGGACGTGGCCGACACCGAGGGGGCGGACAAGCTGGCGCTTACCACCCCGGACCAGAAATTCACCCTGCGCACCGTCGCCTGCTTCGGACAGTGCGCGCTGGCGCCGGTGGTCGAGATCAACCACAGCATCTGCGGTCACGTGAACGAACACACCCTGCAGCGGCAAGTAAGAGCGCTGGAACGGGAGAGCAAGTAAATGCCTGCGATTCAAGACATCGGAACCTTTAATGCCGTGCGCGAAGCCGGGCTGGCCAAGCTGCTGCCGCCGATTCCGCGCGTGGCCATCGGCATGGGAACCTGCGGCCGCGGCAACGGAGCCGAAGGCGTTTATCACGCCTTCGCCGACCTGATCTCGCGCACCGGCACGGACATCCTTCTGGCCGGCGTGGGCTGCGCCGGAGCCTGCTTTCAGGAACCGCTGGTCAACGTCCGCATTCCCGGCCGCCCGCTGCTCATGCTGCACCGGGTGCAGGCCGGCGACGTTGCCCGCCTGTTGCCCGACATCAGCGCCGGCAACGTTCCTCCGGAGCTGGTTTACTGCAAGGTGGAGGAATGGGACCACATCACCTCAATGGTCCGCTACGGCCACGGCTACCCGGAAGTTCCTCTATGGAATGAAGTGCCCTTTTACAAGGGACAAAAGAAGATCGTGCTGCGCAATTGCGGCTACATCAATCCGGAGGACATCGAGGAATACATCGCGGTCGGCGGCTACACGGCGCTCTACAAGATTCTGATCGACGGCCGTCCGGAAAGCGTGATCGAGCAGGTCAAGGCGGCCAAGCTGCGCGGGCGCGGCGGCGCCGGCTTCCTCACCGGCAACAAGTGGGACTTCCTGGCCAAGGCCAAGAGCAGCGAGAAGTACATCATCTGCAACGCCGACGAGGGCGACCCCGGCGCTTACATGAACCGCAACGAGATCGAGAGCGATCCGCATTCGCTGCTGGAGGGCATGATCATCGGCGGCTACGCCATGGGTGCTACGGCTGGCATCGTCTACGTGCGCGCGGAGTATCCGCTGGCGGTCCATCGGCTGCACCGGGCAATCGAGCAGGCGCGCG
>JBEKQR010000166.1:0-10709 GCA_049519515.1 Candidatus Korobacteraceae bacterium | reverse complement strand
ATTTTTGAAAGGGCGCGGCTTCAGCCGCGCCGTAACGGCCCTTTATTTTCAATATCCCGAGCGGGCTTCAGCCCGCGAGGGATCTGCATTTGGTGGATACAGAGACTTTTTCAGCAGCCTGTAAAGCCGCTTCAGACTTGATGCCGTGGGCTTCCACGACAATAGGGAAAACGAGACTTGCTGGAGCGGAGCACCTTCGTCTTCCCCTGTGCGATACTGGATTTATATGTCCCTGGCAGAAGACCCAAAGTCCGTCAAGGTCAACAAGACCTCCGGCACAGGCATGGAGATCGAGTGGAAGGACGGGCACCGCAGCAGCTACACCTTTACTTATTTGCGTGACGCCTGCCCGTGCGCGCTCTGCGACCACGAGCGGGCCCAGGACGGACGCCAGCCAGGCGATCCGCTCCGGCCCATCGCCGGGCAGTTGCCCATGTTCAAGGCCCTGGCGCGGCCGGATGAGGTGAAGCCGGTGGGCAAGTACGCCATCAACTTTGTCTGGAACGATGGCCATCAGCACGGCATTTACACCTGGCTCTACCTGCGCCAGATCTGCCCGTGCCCCGAGTGCAAGCTGAGGCGCCACTCGACCGACGAACTGGCCGACGACATGGCCGAACACGACAGACGCAAACCAAATTGAACCATCTTCTCGACAAGCTGAATCCGCGGCAGCGCGAGGCGGTCGAGGCCGTCGAGGGACCGGTGTTGATTCTGGCCGGAGCCGGCAGCGGCAAGACGCGTGTAATCACCTACCGCGTCGCCCATCTGATCGAGAACATAGGCGTTCCGCCTTCCTCCATCCTGGCCACTACCTTCACCAACAAGGCGGCCAATGAAATGGCTGAACGCGTGGCGCAACTGGTGAGCGGCCACACCGTCTATAAGCCAGTGATCTCCACTTTTCATTCGCTGTGCGTGCGTATTCTTCGCCGCGATATCGAAACCCTGCTGGTCAACGGCAAGGGTATGCGCCGGGACTTCGTCATCTATGACGAAAAGGACCAGCAACTGGTGGTCAAGACGGCCATCCGCCGCCTTGGGTTAGACGACAAAAAGCTGACACCGCGCAGCGTGCTCTCGCTCATCTCCTGGGCGAAGAACCGCATGCTCGACCCGCAGGACTACTACCTGAGCTCGGCCGACCCCAAGACGGAAAGGATCGCGCAGGTTTACAAGGTCTACGGCCAGGAGCTGGCCAAGGCCAACGCCCTCGACTTCGATGACCTGCTGCTGGAGACCCTGCGCCTGTTGAAGGCCGTCGGCGAGGTGCGCGAGAAGTACCAGCGCCGCTGGCGTTACCTGCTGGTGGACGAGTACCAGGACACCAACCGCCCGCAGTACGAAATCATGCGCCTGCTGGCCGGCGAGCGGCACAATGTCTGCGCGGTGGGCGACGAAGACCAGTCGATCTACTCCTGGCGCGGCGCCGACATTCGCAACATTCTGGAGTTCGAGCAGGATTTTCCCGAGGCCAGGCTCATTCGCCTGGAGCAGAACTACCGCTCAACCGCCAACATCCTGCAGGCAGCCTCGGCCGTGGTGGCCAACAACGTCAAGCGCAAGGGCAAGCGGCTGTGGACCTCGCGCCAGGGCGGCGCCCGCATCGGCTACTACGAGGCGCCCGACGCCGAGAACGAGGCGCTGTTTGCTGCCGACTTCATCGCCAAGTACATCGCCGAGCATGCCCAACAGGGTGAAAGCGCGCGTGCCGCCGTGCTCTATCGCACCAACGCCCAGTCGCGCCTGTTCGAGGAGGCGATGCGCCGTTACGGGCTGCTCAAGTTCATCCTCAACCCGGACGACTCGGTGGCGCTGCTGCGCATCGTCAACACGCCGGTGCGCGGCATCGGCAAGAGCACCATGGAAACCGTCGAGCGCATCGCGCTGGAAACGAGCATGCCGCTGTGGCGGGCCATGGGTGAGGCCATCGAACGCGAGCTGCTGTCGCCGCGTGCCACCGCTGCCCTTAAGGGCTTTCGCGAGATCATCGAAGACGCGCGCGCCATGATGGCCGGGACTTTCACCGAAAGGCTCACGGCCACCGCCCACGGCGAGGGCGAAGTCGAGCGGAAGGAAACCCCACCGGCGGCCATCGAGCTTCCCCCGGAAACGAGCGATTCGGAACAGCACAAAATCGAGTTCGGCAGCGATGTGGCATTCGACCCCGCCACGCTGGATACACGCGTAGGGGCGGCCGCCCCCAGTCGCCCGTCGGACAACACCGCAAAAGGCGCGGACAATTCGCGGCAAACAAATGAGGACGAGGAGTTCGCGTCTGAGGAATCTCTTGATTTGTCCGACGCAGCTGCGCAAGGCGCAAGCACGGCGGAGCTGCTAAAGTTCCTCTTCGACCGCACCGGCTACATTCGCCTGCTGGAGGAAGAAGAGACGCCCGAGGCCGAGCAGCGCATCGAGAACCTGCGCGAGTTGCTCAACGCCGCGCTGGATTCGCGCGACCGCGGCGAAACCGTGAGCGAGTTCCTCGATCACGCCGCGCTGGTCAGCGACACCGACCAGTACGACGCCGCCCAGCAGATCACGCTCATGACGCTGCACTCCGCCAAGGGCCTGGAGTTTCCGCTGGTTTTTCTGGTGGGACTGGAGGAGGGCCTGTTTCCGCACTCGCGCACGCTACTGGCGTCCGACGACATCGAAGAGGAGCGCCGCCTCTGTTACGTGGGCATGACGCGCGCCATGGATACGCTTGTGCTCTCGCGCGCCGCCGAAAGGCGTCGCTACGGCAGCGAATACGGCGAGCCGACCACCCCCTCGCGCTTCCTGGAGGAGACCCCGGCGGAGCTGCTGGAGGACCTTGGCTCACCCGGGCACCGGCGCCAGGGCTATGACTATGGGCGGGAGCAGGCGCCCGCTGGCGCTACCGGCCTCTCGCGTACGCACTACGACTATGAGAACGAGGACCAGTCAATACCAGAGCATCCCGCGGCCTGGAGCGAGCGCCGCGACCGGCGCGGCAAGCCCGCATACACCGGGACGACGTACAACTCGGTCGGCAATATCGCCGAGTTCTTTGCCTCGCGGGGCAAGAAGTTTTCCCTGCCGAAGATCGCGGTTCCGCAAGCGGGCAGCACAGCAAGCGCGGGTTCACCGCTGGCCGGCTCCGCCACCGGCAAACGCGGCTTTCGCAAAGGCGACCGGGTAAGACATCCGAAATACGGCGAAGGCATCGTCCATAAGCGCGAAGGGGACGGTGACGACGCCAAGATTACGGTACAATTTTCTCGTTTCGGCTTGAAAAAGCTGGTGGAGAAATACGCGCAACTGGACAAGGCGTGAATCGTTTCACGTTTCGGGTTTCACGAACCGCGATTTCACGCAGCTTGAAACTCGAAACTCAATAGGATGACTAATGGCGAATACCAAGACAATCACCGATAAGACGGAACGCAAGAAGGCAAAGCGCGTCATGCGCAAGAAGGTCGAAGCAGCCAAGCCGTTGGGCAAACGCACGCATGCGCGCGGCGAAGGCAAGCGTAAAATGAAGAAGATGGTGCGCGGCCAGGCGAAGCGGTAGAGTGCTTCTCTCACAATGAAGTGTTATCCCGAGCGAGGCCGCTTTGGTAGCGCGGCGCTTGCTCCGTCGAAATACGTAGCGCTGGCCTCCAGGCCGGGATCCCCAGCAAGCCTGGATCTGGCTTGATGGGGTGGGAGACCGGCTGTCGGTGCGGACGTCTCGTGCGCACCCTTGCAGATACGGCGGGCGTGGACGCCCCCCGGACAGCCGGTCTGGAGACCAGCGCTACATTTCATCATCGTGGGTGGCCATTAGGACCATTTGGCGCTCTCGGAATGATGTTCACTTTGAGATGCAGCATTCTTGGAATCGCGATAAAGAGATTTCTGCAAGACGAGGGAAAGCTAATAACGTCTAACCGCTTCATCCTTTCCCTGCCCAAGGCCGAACTGCACCTTCATCTGGAGGGCTCGGTCGATCCCGAGACGCTTTCCGAGCTGAGCCGGCGGCACAATACTCCGCTGCCGGTGGCCAACAATCGCTATCGCAACGTCGAAGACAGCGGGCGCGTCTTTTCCGTGGAAGAGGCGCGGGCGCTGTACGAGTACGCGGATTTCACCGGCTTTCTGCTGGCCTTCAAGGCGGTGACCGAGCGCCTGCGCGCGCCCGAGGACTACGAGCTGATCACCTACAGGCTCATGCAGAAGCTGGCCGCCCAGCGGGTGCTGCATGCGGAAGTGTATGTCTCGGTGGGCGTCGTCTTCTGGCGCGGGCAGCCGTTCGATCCGCTCTTCGCCGGCATGGAGCGCGGGCGCCTGCGCGGAGAGCGCGACTTCGGCATCTCGCTTGGCTGGATCTTCGATGCGGTGCGCCACTTCGGCGTGGAAGAGGCGCGCAAAGTGGCCGGGAAGGCGATCGAGCTTCGCCAGCACAACGTCGTTGGCTTCGGCCTCGGGGGCGATGAGCGCCGCGCCCCGCCAGAGCTCTTCCACGAGGTCTACCGGCTGGCGCGCGAGAACGGACTGCGGCTCACCTGCCACGCGGGAGAAAGCGCCGGGCCGGAGTCGGTTCGCGGCGCGCTCGCGATCGGCAGCGAACGCCTCGGACACGCCCTCTCGCTTGCCCAGGATGACGGCCTGCTGCGCGAAGTGGCGGCCCGCCAGGTTCCTCTGGAGATCTGTCTCAGCAGCAACCTGCGGACCGGCTGTTGCGCGTCGCTGCGGGAGCACCCGCTGCGACGGTACTACGATGCCGGAGCGTGCGTGGTGTTGAACTCGGACGATCCCGAGATGTTCCAAACCTCGCTCTGTCGCGAGTATGCTCTGGCGCAGGAGGCGTTCGGTTTCTCCGACGATGATTTGCGCCGCCTGGCCCGGAATTCCATCCAGGCGTCATTCCTGCCAGAGGAAAGAAAGCAGGCGCTGTTGGCGGCTTGCGCGTCCTGAGGCAAGTTTTCGCCCGCCCAAGTTGAGCCGTTTTGCGGGCGTGAGCGTAGCGGGAGCCCGCAGGCGAAATCCTGAGCGAAGCGAAGGATCCGTAACCCAGCCGAGGGCGGCTGGGCCTGCGTTACATTCCATGCTGCTGAGGTAAGATAACGGGCAGCTAACTACCCCGTCAAGGACCAACCATGTCTCCTGAAATCGCGCAGATTCGCCAAATCCCCGCCCGCGCCGTGCCCGCTGAATGCGCCGCCATACTGGTGGCCGGACGCGTGGCCCACGTCGCTTTCCTGGCCGACGGCCTGCCCCATGTGGTTCCGATCACCTATGGTTACGACCCGGCCGAGCCTGCGGTTATCTACCTGCATGCGGCCCACACCAGCCGCCTGGTCAACCGGCTCATCTCGGGCGAGACGGCCTGCATCTCGGTGGCGCTGCTGGATGGAATTGTCTTTTCCAAGACCGCCCGCGGGCATTCGGTGAACTATCGCAGCGTGGTCTGTTACGGACGGGCGCGCCAGGTTCAGGAGCGGGAGGAAAAAGCCCGGATTTACGAGGCCATGATCGCGCGCTACAACCCGGGACGCGCTGCCGGGGTTGATTACCGGCCATTGCCCGCCCAGGACCTCGACGCCGCTGCCGTGCTCGCCTTCGACATCGAGCGCTGGAGCGCCAAGGCGCGCCGCGGCGGCCCCACGGGTCCTTACGACGCCGATGACACCGTGCCCGGAAGCGCCGGAGTTGCGGAAGTGGATTCAGGCCGCTATTAGACTAATAGCCTTGGCCCGCTGGCTGCCAACCGGAGTAGAATGTGCCCGGGGTTATCGAAACCTGCTGCCACAACGCGGGGTTCCCGGCAGAGGCCATTTTGCCTCTGCCGGGGATGGAAGGTGGAGCAATGCCAGATCCTTTTTCTTCGGCCCAGGCACCCGAACGGCGAAATTGGACTCCGCTTCTCATCGGCCTTGCCGTAGTAGTTGCGGCGGTCGGCGGCCTTATCCTGCTGGCCCGGTCAGGCGGGGGACAAGGGCCGGCGCCTGATCCCTATGCGCAAAAGCTCCAGGTTTCGGCCATGCTGGTCAGCCAGGCACGCAACTTCGTGGGCGCTACCGTCACTTATCTGGACCTGCACATAACCAATGCCGGAGAGCGCACGGTCTCGGGCGGGCAGGCGGAGTTAATCTTCCGCAACCGGCTGGATCAGGTGGTGCAGAAGGAAACGGTTCCCATCCGCGTGCTGCAGCCAAACCAGTTGGGCGGCTACCCTGACATGCTGGATCTCAGCATGGCCCCGCTCGGGCCGGGGCAGACGCGCAACGTCAGGTTCGTCCTCGACCACGTCTCCAGCGATTGGAACCACACCTTCCCCGGATTGCGGTTCATCAACCTGAAGTATCGGTGAAATGCTTACTCACTAATCTCCGTCTATTAAACCGTCAAGACGATCTTGCCAAAGCTCTTGCGCCCCGCCAGCAGCCGGAAGGCATCGGCGGCAGCCTCCAGCGGGAACTTGGCTCCTATTACGGGCTTCAGCTTTCCGCGGTCGATCCACGGCTGCATCCAGGCAATGGCTTGGTCGATGAGGGCGCGGTTCCTGGCCAGGCGGCTAAGCCATAACCCGTGGGCGCTGAGGGCGCGCTCGTACATGGCGAGGGTATCGAACTTGGGCCGCTCGCCGCTGGAGGAGCCAAAAAGAACCACCCGCCCTAAAAAGGCGCAGCAGCGCAGGCTTTTGGCGGTATGCTCGCCGGCCAGGCTTTCAAAGACCACGTCCACGCCCTCGCCCGAGGTGAGTTCCTTCACCTTCTGCTCATAGTCTTCCCGGGTGTAATTGATGGCGTGGTTGAGTCCCAGGGCGCGCAACCGCTCCAGCTTCTCGTCGGAGGACGCGGTCCCGAAGGTCTCGAATCCCATCAAGTGGCCAAGTTGCACGGCTGCCGTTCCCACCCCGCCGGCAGCGGCGTGGATCAGGATGCGCACCGGAGTGCGGGAGCCGACCGGCGTCTTGTCCGGCGCGCTCAGGCCGGGGCCCCCGGCGGACGCCGATTTTGCGTCCGACGGGGTGGACGCGCCGGGCAGCACGCCGGCTTTCCAGTAAACCAGCCAGGCGGTGAAGTAGTTCACCGGGAAGGCCGCGGAAAGGATCGAATTCCAACCCTGAGGTTGGGGCCAGAGGAAATCGCGGTGCATGGCGATCCGGGCGGCGCAGGCGCCCTGCTGCGTGTACCCCATCACGGGCTGGCCTGTATCGGCGACGGTTCCGGCAAACTCGCGGCCGGCAATATAAGGAGGCTTGGGCCCGCCAGGGTAGAGCCCCATGGCGCCGCGAACGTCGGCAAAATTCACGCCCACTGCCTCAACGTTAACCAGTACTTCGTCTGGACTTGGGGAGGGCTCTGGGACATCGCGCAACTCCAGTGCGTCCGGGCCCTCGAAACGGGTAACAACGATTGCTTTCATGTGGTTCCTGGCGGTCTCCGGCAATTTACCCCGCCCGCTTTAGCGGTTGCCGGAACCGAAGCCAGCCCTCCTTCACGGCTGCTAATAGGTAATCCCCGGCTGCTGATTCTAGCATCTTGGGTAGCAGGGGCGATTAGCGTCGTTCCCGGCACGCGGCGGGCTGGTATACTTCGTCTAATTCATGGAGTGTCGCGGCATTGCCGCGCCGCTAAGTTTCATAACGGGGTCCGTGGTTCAACAGCCGTCCGGGACCCCTGGGTTCAGGGTAGCAGCAGGAAGAGAAGTTTTTCTAATTTTGTCCGTACTTGTCACGATCCTGGATTAGTTTGGCTTTAAAACGGGTCGCACAAGCATGGGCCTTTCATCGAGGGTCCGCTTGGAACTAATTCTTATTCGTATCATTTTTATTGCGCTGGTCGGAGTCGCTTGCTATTTTCTTCGGCCGTTCGGGTTCCCTCATCCCGCCCCCGATGTAGTGGTGGGCATAGTGATGGGTGCCGCCGTCGTCGTGTTTGAGATCCGCCTGCGGGCCATGAGCCTGAAGCGGCTGATTGGCTCGGCCATCGGCAGCGTGCTGGGCATCGTGGGCGCCTACCTGTTCTGCGCCGTGCTGCGCTACAGCCTGCCCGAAGGCCACATGCTGGAGTTCCTGCAGCTCTTCATCATCCTGATCATGTCCTACATCGGCCTGATTGTGGGCGCCAGCAAGGGCGACCTGCTGAATCTTTCAGCCCTGGGCGGGATCTTCGGCGGCGAAAAGCAGATGCGGCGGAGCTACAAGATCCTGGATACCAGCGTCATCATCGACGGCCGCATCGCCGACATCGCCGAGACGGGGTTCCTCGACGGCGTGCTGACCATTCCCTCGTTCGTCTTGCGTGAACTGCAACTGGTGGCCGACTCGGCGGACTCGCTCAAGCGCAACCGCGGCCGCCGCGGGCTGGATATCCTGCAACGTGTCCAGAAGATCACCACCCTGCAGGTGCAGATCGTGGAAGACGATTTTCCCTCCGTCCGCGAAGTGGACATGAAGCTGATCGAGCTGGCCAAGCTGTATGAAGGCAAGATCGTCACCAACGACTTCAACCTGAACAAGGTGGCCCAGTTGCACGGCGTGGCCGTGCTGAACATCAACGAGCTGGCCAATTCGCTAAAGCCCATCGTTCTGCCGGGCGAGATCATGAAGGTCTTCGTCCTGAAAGAGGGCAAGGAGTACAACCAGGGCGTGGCTTACCTCGACGACGGCACCATGGTCGTGGTGGACAATGCGCGCAAGATGATCGGCAAAACGATCGACATTTCGGTCACCTCGGTTCTGCAGACCACCGCCGGGAAGATGATCTTCGGCAAGTTCGACGAGCGCGGAATGGTCAGCATGGCGCGTCCGGAACCGCGCGCGCCCGACACCCGCAAGAGCAATCCGCAGCCGTCGCTGGTGGCGGAGAGCAACGCCGGCTCGGCGCCGAACGGGCCGCCGGCCAACGGAACCAACGAGCCGCGCTGAAAGCTTAATTCCTGTAAGCGTGCCCCACATCTGCGCCCGCAGTAGTCGCAGATGTGGGAACTTCCTTTCCACGTAGGGTTCATCGGAATTCTTTTGATCTCTAACTGCCCCCACATCTGCCAAATGAAGGCAGATATGGGCACCGTGAAGCGCAACTGCTTTGCCGGGAACCCGCTACAATTGCGGTAGGAGGCCCGAGCAATGGTCAGAGTCCGCTTCGCGCCCTCTCCCACAGGGTTCCTGCACGTGGGGAGCGCGCGAACTTTTCTTTTTAACTGGCTCTACGCCCGCCACCAGGGCGGCACCATGATTCTTCGCGTTGACGACACCGACCTGGAGCGTAACAGCGAAGCCTCCCTGAATTCCATCTTCGAAGGGCTGCGCTGGCTTGATCTTGGCTGGGACGAGGAATACAAGCAGTCGGAGCGGCTGGCACTCTATCGCCAGGTGACTGATGCAATCTTCCAAAAAGGACTCGCCTACCGCGATTTCACGCCCGCGCGCGGCGACGAGGACGAGAGCTCCGCTTCGGGCAATGCAAGGGCCTCCGTTGTCGCGGCGGAGGCAGGAGCAGTCTCCGCCCAGGGCCCCGGCAAAAGCGGCGCTGCATGGCTCTTTAACCCCGGCATGCGCGAGCTTTCACGGGCGGAGAGCGACCGCCGTGCCGCCGCCAGAGAGCCGTTTGCCTTGCGTTTTCGCGTGCCGCGCGAGGCGCAGCGGGAGGTGCGCTTTGCCGACGCCGTCTATGGCGAGCAGGCAAGAGCAACCGGCGACATCGAGGACTTCGCCCTGCTGCGCAGCGATGGCATGCCGACCTATCACCTGGCCTCGTGCGCCGATGATGCCGACATGCGCATCAGCCACATTATCCGCGGCCAGGACCATCTCTCGAACACCTTTAAGCACGTTCTGATCTTCGCAGCCGCTGGCGCAAGCCCGCCGCAGTTCGCGCATCTGCCGCTGCTGGTGGCGCCCGACGGCACCAAGCTCTCCAAGCGCCGGCACGGAGCGGTGGTCAGCGTGACCACTTATCGCGATGCCGGCTTTCTGCCGGAGGCATTCGTCAATTTCTTGTGTCTGCTGGGCTGGTCGCCTAAAGATGATCGCGAGCGAATGACGCGGCAGGAACTCGTCGAGGCGTTTTCGCTCGCCGGCATCAACCGCGCCAATGCGGTGATCAACTTCAAGGAGCCGGCGGTTGTACCCGAAGATACCTTCGATGCCAAAGCCCTATGGCTGAACGCGGAGCACATCCGCGCCCTGGCGGTAGAGGACCTGAGCCGGCGATTGTTGCCGGTAGTGCGCGCCGCAGGCTTCCGGGTTGAGCCGGAAAAGATGCTGCAGATTACGCCGCTCATCCGCGAGCGCATCCGGCTGCTGCGAGACGCGCTCGCGGTGGCCGACTTCTTCTTCGTCGACCAGCTCCCACTCTACGATAGCGCCGAGCTGCTTCCGCAAAAGGGCGACGCCGCCATGGCGCTGGAGATCTTGCGGCGCTCACGCGAGCTCTTGTCCAGCTCCGCGGGCCAGGACGGTTTTCGGCACGAACACCTGGAGCAGACGCTGCGCGCTGCCGCGCAGGAGATGGGAATCAAGCCCGGGCAGATGTTCCAGCCCATCCGCGTCGCCGTCTGCGGACGCAAGAACGCGCCCCCGCTGTTTGAAACCATGGAAGTCCTGGGGCGCGACAAGTGTCTGGAGAGGATCGGGCAGGCGATAGGCAAGCTTGAGGCGTGAACAGGTAGCTACAGTTACTGTGGCACAAGACATATGCGATTTGTATCAGGGCACGACTAAAGTCGTGCCCTGATACACCCCGTCCTACCTCGTC
>JBEKQR010000165.1:0-8968 GCA_049519515.1 Candidatus Korobacteraceae bacterium | reverse complement strand
AGCTACGCCGTCCGGAGCCGCTAAGGATGCAGGCCGATCAGATCAAAAGAGTCATCCCAATCGCCCGCTATGTGCAGGCATGCTGCCGCAAAGGTCAGATGTAATTGACAAGGGTTTTGTAAAGCCAATGACAAACGGCAAAACTGCGCTTGCCTGGATCAGTTGGCGGTGGCGGTAAAGTTCACGATGTTCGAGATATTGGTGTTCGACGCCGTAGTAAATGGAATCGTCAACGCCAGTGCGTACGGTACATTCGCGGCATAAGCACCGGTTGCGGTAATGGTCACTGGCGCGGCGTTGGTGATCGTGTTGCCTCCGACTTGCCAGGTGTTGACAGCATCCGCGGTGTTAAGCTGCGCCTTCAGCGTGTAGCTGGCGCTGGCGGAATTCATTTTGCTGACCTGAATGTCGAAAATCGAACTGACGGTGAAGTTGCTGCCGTCCACCGTGCGTGTCACTCCCGTGGGTAGTGTGCCTCCATAGGCCTGGACAGTGCCGAAAGCCAAGGTCGCGGCATTGGTTCCCGCGCCGCTGAGACTGGCGCCGGAGGCGTCCTTGTTGAACACCAAGTTAATGCTGCCGGCCACCATAGCGGTTATGGCCAGAGTTCCGGACGCTGTCTGGGCGCTTGCGGAGACGGCCGCCAATGGCATCACCGTGACGAGTGTCGCCATGATCGCGATCCGCAGCTTATATGTCATCCAAAGCACCTAACAACGTAACGGAAGTAATTCGAGGTTCTGCATCCAGCCAAGCGTCTTTGTCCGTTAAGGAGGCTTGTGGCGGATGCTGAAAGCACTTCTTAATCTTCGTTTAAGATGGCTTGTAAGTTTTATCCATTAAAGCACCTACGCGCACAAAGGAAGAGCCTGAGGGGGATTACTTCGGGAGTTGGCCGGAGCTCGATTCGCACTCTGCAAAAAGTAACCACACTACCCGCCGGTTGATGCTCTTGGTCTATGTTGGGCTTACACTTTCTCGCCAAGTAAGGGGCGGTAATAGCCCCTTTCTGGGGTGAACACAATGGATTCGGCCACGCGATGGGAGGTCTACTTCGGATTGAGCGGAGGACTGGTCATCGTGATGTACTCGCAGTCCATTTGCCCTGTCCCGGTTACCTGATGCGCTTCGCCGGGTTCAATCACCAGGCCTTCCCCAGCGTGAACAATGAACGTATCCTTGTCATTTCGGACCTTGAGTTCGCCCCGCAGAACATAAAAAACGTGCTCTGCCCCTGGATGAACATGCATTTCAGCCCCGCCATTCGCCAGCATGACGCTATATCCAACGCTCAGGTTATGGGCGCCTACACTAGGCCCAAAAATCTGTCTGGCAAACACGTCGTAATGTTTTGGCGGGACGGCGGTGGGCAAACTTCCTACTTTCACTACTCTCATCCGGTTCTCTCCTCACGTGGTGCTGGCAATGGCCGACAGCAGGCCATTACTTGGATGAACTCACCACACCTTCCATGGCCGGTAACTCGGAGGCGGATTTGCAAGAAGGAGTCTGACGCGTGCTTGTTTGTTCCCGCAGAGCTTTCAGTATCTTCTCCGGCGTTACCGGCAGTTGCCGCACGCGAACACCGACCGCATCCTGGATGGCATTAACGATAGCCGGCGCTGTCGGAAGCAAGGCAGGTTCGCCGATACCCTTCGCTCCAAATGGGCCCGTCGGTTCGGGACGCTCGACCAGACTGGCGACGATCTCCGGTACGTCTAAAGCGGTCGGGATAACGTAATCGGTCAATTGGGGGTTCTTTACCCGGCCCTTGTCCAGGACCATTTCTTCCATGACCCCAAAGCCCAGGCCCATCGCCACGCCGCCTTCCACCTGTCCCTCTGTCAACAATGGATTGATCGCTTTGCCGCAGTCGTGCACCGCCGTTATCTTGAGGACCTCGGTCTCGCCGGTCTCGGTATCCACTTCCACGTCGGCGATCTGGGCGGCAAACACATAGGCCCCGAAAGGCTTTCCATGGCCGGTTACTTTGTCCAGCGTGGTCGTTTCCGGATTGAAACTACCCGCGCCTATGGGCAGGCGGCCTTTGCCAACCGCGGCGATATGGGCCTTTAAGGCGATGCTTGCGACCAGCGCATTCTTCTCAGGACAACCCTCCACATAGATAACCCCATTCCTGGATGCCAGGCCATTAGGAGTGACGCCCAGCTCGTCGGCCGCCGTTTCAAACAGAATTTGTTTGGCTTGGGCGGCGGCTCTCCGCACGGCGTTGCCGACGATATAGGTTGCGCGGCTTGCCACCGGTCCCACATCGTAAGGAGTTGTCTTGGTATCGGCGCTAACTACTTCTACTTTTTCGAACTCGATACCCAGTTCCTCGGCGCAGATCTGGGCCAGCACCGTAGTGGAACCCTGTCCGATATCGCAGGTGCCGATGTACAAATGGGCGCTGCCGTCTTCATTTATCCGCACAAACGCCGCTCCCGGATTAGGTAAAGAAGTAGCGCCGATGGGATAGAACATCGCGGCAATGCCCTTGCCGCGCTTCTTCGGAAATCTCGCGGTCTCCTTCTTCTCCCAGCCTGCCAGCGCCACGGCGCGTTCGGTGCATTCCGTCAGGGTTACAGCTTCAACCACCTGGCCCGTAGGCAGCGAACAGTTGTCCACAAAGAGATTCTTCTTTCGCAACTCCAGCGGATCCAGGCCCATCTTCGCGGCAATGGTGTCCATGTGAACTTCATACGCGAACCCAAGCTGGGTAACCCCAAAACCGCGCATCGCTCCGCCCACGGGATTATTGGTATAGACCACGTAGCCGTCGATGCAAACGTGAGGAATGCGGTAAGGCCCAGCGGCGTGAACGCATGCCTTGGTCATGGTTGACTGGCCAAGCGAGACATAGGCCCCACTGTCGCTGACGATCTCAACCTTCCTGGCCACCAGGGCGCCGTCCAGCTTTAACCCCGTTTTGTACTTGCAAATGTAGGGATGCCGCACTGTCGAGGATATGAATTCATCTTCGCGGGTAAAGACCGCCTTCACCGGCCTGCCGGTCTTGATTGCCAGGAGCGAGATCTGAGGCTCCATGGTGATTTCGTTCTTGCCGCCGAAGCCGCCGCCAACAGCCGTGGCCACGACCCTGATCTTGTTCATCGGAATCTTCAGGATCTTGCCCAGGTCGGTGGCGATCAGGTGGGGGCGCTGCACCGAAGTCCAAACCGCCAGTTCGCCCCTCGGGCCCACCTCGGCAATGGCCGCGTGAGGTTCGATAAAAGCGTGCTCCACCATCTGGGTGGAGATTTCTTCTTCGAAGATGAGGTCCGAGTCTTTCCAGCCTTGCTCGATATCGCCATCGTGAATATGAATGTGAGCGGCGATGTTACTGCCCGCATGAACCAGCGGAGCATCGGGTTTCATGGCCTCGCGGGGATCGAGGATCGGCGTCAGCGGTTCATAATCGATCTCAATCAGGCTGATGGCTTCTTCGGCCGCATCCCACGATTCGGCGGCGACTGTGGCCATGGCATCGCCCAGATACCGGACCTTGTCGTCGGCAAGAACCGGCTGATCCAGATGCGTAATGCCGAAACGATTCTGAGGGATATCTTTGCCGGTGATGACCGCTCTGACTCCGGCTACCCTCTCTGCCTTGGAGGTGTCGATTCTCAGTATCATGGCGTGCGCGTGCTGGCTGCGCAAAATTTTTGCAAACAGCATGTTGGGACGGGAAAGATCCGCGCCATAGAGAGACTTCCCCGTCACCTGCAACACGGCGTCGCTTCTTGAAATACGTTTCCCGATCACGCTGTAGTTCATTACCGTCCCCCTGACACCGAAGCACCGCCCCTGGCGATACCATGATTGCCTCTCGCCGGATCGAATCGCCCACCTTCACCGGAGGTATGAATGGCCGGTGCGTTTCACACCGGCCATTCATGTCATACCGCGGATTTTCGCCGGCTGCATGCGCAGCATTGAAACCGCGTGAACGGCTGAAAACGATCCGGGATTTACTCCGGTTGGCGTTTTTCCAACGCCGGATTGTGTCCCAAGATCAAAGCCAGAATGCTCATGCACCCGATATAAATTGCCACTCCCAACAAGCCGGCAGTGTATGAGTGTGTGCGGTCGCGGAGGAAGCCGATAATCGTGGGTCCGAAATAGCTGCCCAGATTGCCGATGGCGCTGATCAGTCCAATACCCCCCGCCGCCGCCCGGCCGCTCAACAAGGCCGTAGGCAAGGTCCAGAATACCGGCAGCATCGCCATGATTCCCACGGTAGCGATGGTGAGCGCAGTCAGAGCCAGGGCGGGTGTCGCGCCCAGAAAGCCACTGCACCCCAGGCCGAGGCCGCAGGCCAGACCCGCCAGGGTCACATGCCAGATGCGCTCGTGCGTCCGGTCCGAATGCCGTCCCCACAGGTACATGGCAACGGCGGCAAATGCCCAGGGGATCATCGCCAGAAAGCCTACCTGCAGGTTGCTGAGCCCGCCAAACCCCTTGACGATTTGCGGCAGCCAGAAGTTGATGCCGTAGCTGGACATCAGCATGCCGGTATGCACCAGCCCCAGCAGCAATACCCGCGGGTGAAGCAGAGCTTCGCGAAGAGTGAAGTGGCGCACCGCCTCACGCGTCTTGCGGTCCTCGCTCATCACCCGGACCAGCCATTCCTTTTCCGGTTCCGCCAGCCAGTTAGCCTTTTCGGGCTTGTCGGTCATCCAGAAAAAAACGACGAGGCCGAGCACTACGGCGGGTAATCCCTCCAGGATGAACAGCCATTGCCAGCCATGCAGGCCCCAGCCCTCGACGCCCAGCAGGGCCCCGGAAATTGGCGCTCCAATGACGTTGGAAAGCGGTATCGCCATCATGTAAGCGCCGACAACCTTGCCCCGGTAGGAGGCTGGAAACCAGTATGTCAGATACAAAAGTATGCCCGGGAAAAAGCCGCCCTCAGCACACCCGAGCACGAAGCGCAAAACGTAGAAGCTCCTTACGCCTTGCGTAAACGCCATGCCGGCTGAGATCAAACCCCAGGTAATCATGATCCGCGCGATCCAGATGCGGGCGCCGAGCTTATCAAGCATGATGTTGCTGGGCACCTCGCAGAGCAGATACCCGATAAAGAAGATGCCGGCGCCGGCACCGAAGACCGTGGCTGAGATGCCCAGATCTTTGTTCATGGTCAGCGCAGCGAAGCCGACATTGACGCGGTCGACAAAGGAGATGAAGTAAAGTAACATCACGAACGGGATCAAACGCCACGATACTTTGCGCATGACCTGCTCGCCGAACGCCTTTGGATCCATTGGTGTGGCTACCACCGAGTTCATGATCGAGTCTCCTTTCCTGAGCCCGAACTCCGTCTGAGCCCGACTTCCAATTTCCTTGACCCTGACATCCGCCGATAACGAGCAAAGCCACAATCAAAAGCCGCGCCCGCTTGGCCAAGCGCTGCGGCCCAATTAAGAGCAGCCAACAAGATTTGTAGTTCCACCCGTTCCGAATGTTCTTCCGCAGCCTACCAGCCCCCGGCCGCTTTGGCCAGCCCGGCTTCCATGGCCGTGCGCATGATCAAAGCTATAGCCTCGACGGTGATCGGCTGCCGCGGATTGGTCAATCGAGTGACGTCATTCATGGCGTTGTTGGCCATCATTTCCACGTCGGCTTCCTTGACCCCGAGTTCCGCGATATTGGCAGGGATACCGACGTCCTGGTTCAGTCTGCGGATAGCCGCCGGCGCCTTGGCGGCCGCTTCCATTACGCTGAGACCCTCGAGCCTTTCGCCCATGGCGGCGGCGATTTCCGCAAACCGCTCCGGCGCTGTGATCAGGTTGTATTCGCAAACGAATGGCAGCATGACGCCGCAAGCCACGCCGTGCGCGATGTGGTATCGGCTGCCGAGCTGGTGGGCAATGGCATGTGTGCAGCCCACTCTTCCATTAGCAAAAGCCAGCCCAGCTAAATACTGCGCATAAGCCATCTTGTCGCGCGCTTCCATATTTGTCCCATTGGCTACCGCCGGACGCAGCCATCGCGAAATCAGCTTGATGGCCTGTATACCGCACGCATCACTCAGGGGCGTGGATGCGATCGACACGTAGGATTCCACCGCGTGAGTCAAGGCATCGATGCCGGTGGCCGCGGTCAGCATTGGAGGCATGCCCGCCATCAATCGTGGGTCGTTGATGGCGATTGCCGGGATGCAGCGGGCATCAACAATGGCTATCTTGGTATGACTGCCGGTATTGGTAATGACCGCAATGCGGGAAGCGTCGCTTCCCGTACCAGCGGTAGTATTGATCGCCGCCAGCGGAGGTATTCGCTTCTGCAGCCGGTCCAGGCCCGCATAGTCGCGAATGTTGCCGCCACTGGTAACTACCACGCCGATACCTTTGGCACAGTCGTGCGCGCTGCCACCGCCTAAGGAAACGAGCGCATTACACCCGCCATTCTGGTATATCTCCGCCCCGGCGTGAACGTTCTTATCGGACGGATCCGGTTCAACGCCGTCGAATATCGTAACCGCCAAGCCTGCCGCTTCCAATTGCCCCTTGACTTGGTCAACCATGCCCAGCTTAGCAAGCACCTTGTCGGTGACCAGCAGAACGTGGGTTGCCCCAAGGGCCTTGATCCGCGGGCCTGCCTCCTTCGAACACCCGGGCCCCATCAGGCAAAGCCCTGGAGACATGAACTGATAGGTTGCATCTCCTAGCGGTACAAGTGCCATGTGCCTCTTTTCCGGCCTCAGCGCCCGCCAGCGATTACCAGGGTTGTGGAGCTGTGGCTATGGCAAAGATCGCTGCGCGGTCCATTTGGCATAAAGCATACAAAGCGTTATCGCCCCGCGGCAGCTCCACTGGCAGCCTTATTCTCGGCCGACAGCATGGCTTCGATTTCGGCAACCGACTTATTGCGGGTTTCTTGGGCAAAGGAGTAAGTGACAGCCATCGCCAAGCCGCAACAGGCAAAGAAAATATAAGCGGGAGTGATGGCGGTCGTGGTTGCCTTGGGCAATACCAGGTTGCTGCTGCCCGCAAAGAACGCCAGAATAACCGGCCCGAAGATTCTGCCGACGCCGCCGATGCCGTAGGCCGAGCCCATGCCGGTCGCCCGCAGCCGCTGCGGCCAAATCTCGGCCGAGTAGGGACCGGTAATCGACCATCCACCGTTGATAAAGCCGTATACGGCGATGAAGGAGATAAAAATAACCGGCACAGTGCCGATGTGAGCGCTCCAGAACTGGGAGACGATAAGGCACATAAGGGCGGAGCCCAGGCCGATCATGATTCCGCCCAACCGCCGGCCGATAAGCTCTGACAGGACGGCCCAAATACATTTTGCAATTACGCTTCCGAAGGCCACCACTATGAAAAGCTTTGCCGCCCGTGTTGGCGGGATTTGCAGCACCATCGCCAGCAGGGTGGGCGCCCACAGGACAAAACCGTAGTCCATAATGGACTGCAGAAAACTGGTGATCCATGTGACCAGCACGCTGCGCGGGTACTTGAAGATTTCCATCAGCGACGGCTTGCGGACCGCGGCAGCGGACCTGTCTTCCGGCTTGATGACCATGGTGCGGTAATCGATGTTGAAACCGGATACCCAGTTGATGGATTTCACCGCTTCTTCATAGCGTCCCTGTTTGACCAGCCAGCGCGGCGACTCGCGCATCCAGAACCGGAACATCAGCGCGATTGAACCCGGGATGAGGCCGATCAGGAACAACCCCCGCCAGCCGATCAGCGGAGTCAAAAACGCAGCCGAAGCGCTTCCCAGCAGGACTCCGGCGGGAATTAGCGCAGTCACAATACCGCCAACCATGCCGCGCATCCGCGTAGGCACGAATTCCTGCACCAGCGGCAAATCGACCGAATACAGCCCCCCGACGCCAAATCCCACCAGCAGGCGGAATACGGTCAGGAAAATCCAGTTGCCTTCCGGCGTAAAGTACATGATGCCGCTGGGAATGGCGAACATCGCGGTGGTGATGTAAAGCACCGGCATCCTGCCAATGCGGTCCGCCAGCCAGCCAAAGAAGAAAGACCCAACGAGGCTGCCGACGCCGGCGCTCAGCAGCACAATGGCGGTCGCCCCAAAAGTAAGCTTCCAGGGGACGATAATGAAGGAAAGGATGAAACCGATGATGAAGTAATCGAAAAACTCAAGCATATCGCCCAGTACCGCAGCGGTGATCAGCTTGTAGTGATTGGCGGTGAGCTGAGCTTGGTCTAGCTTGGCGAAAAGCTCTTCAAAAGTCACAAACCCCTCCTCAATTATTCCATCCCACGATCCTGGTGCCATGGGCGTATGCAGTCGCACATCTGGAAAACAGCCTATCGAGAGAGGGCAGCCAGCAGCTTTCCCAGCGTCGTCCCACGAAAGGCGCAATCCGCCGGTAATCACAAAACTATTTGTTGGATTATGAACAGTGGGGCAGTCGCAAGCGCCTGCTATTCCAATATATGGACTCAATGAGGCGGGTTTCCTGTGAGATTCTTCCTCACCTGCAAAGTCATCTATTGCCCTTCTGCCAACGCCGTGCTCTTTCGCAAGTAATTATTTCCAAAGGACTTATATTCGATCATGCCGGCAACCATTCGGCTGGCTCCAGACTGGGGCTCTACTCGACTGCCATTAATAGGCGTTAAGAGCGTTGAACGGAGACATAATGGAGTCGGCACTTGCCCTTGACAAAAATGCCGTGATGGCGTGAGTTTCCTCACCTGTCCGGAAAGGTACGGGTCGCCATGATTGATACCGGTTTCACAAATCTTCAGACTCCCTGTGTATTGGTGGATCATTCTCGTCTGATCCGCAACATTGCCTCGATCCAACAAATAGCAAATACTCATCATGTCGAGCTAAGACCACATATTAAGACTCACAAATCAGTGGTGTCCGGAGAAAATCCAGGACACCGGTTATAAGTCTATGACAGCACTGACGAAAATGGTTGTGGCGGAATTTTTCGATTTCAATTTCGAACACCATTTTTGTCAGTATTTTG
>JBEKQR010000164.1:0-8972 GCA_049519515.1 Candidatus Korobacteraceae bacterium | reverse complement strand
CTTCACTTTACAAAAGTGCAGCTAGGGTTATTCTCCTCAGTATTTTTCATTGCGTATGCTTTGTTCCAGATTCCCTCCGGCACTCTGACGGAGTTCTTTGGACACCGGAAAATTGTTCCCTTGTCTTTGGCGTGGTGGTCCCTTTTCACCTCTCTGACCGCGCTCTGCCGCACCTTTGGTATGTGGGTGGTGGTGCGGGCCTTGTTCGGTATCGGCGAGGCGCCGGCCTACCCTGGCCTGAATATGGCCATCTTCAACTGGTTCCCCAAGCGCGAGCGTGGACGGGCGGTGGGCATCATGCTGCTGGGTTCCAAGATCGGCCCGGTGTTCGGTATTCCCGTAGCCACCTTGCTGATGATCAGCTTCGGCTGGCGCTCGGTCTTTTGGGTGTTCGGTGCGCTGGGATTGGTTGTCGCCCTGGCTTACTACCTGTTGCTCACTACACATCCGCACGAGAGCAGGTTCGTCAACCAGGCGGAGCTGGAGCACATTGCCGATGGACGGCCGGCTGGCGCGGCCCAGCAGAAGAAGGCTGTAGCCCCCTGGAGCCAGTTCCTGCGCTCGCCGCAGTTCTGGTGCATTGGCGTCCAGCTTGGCATGGCTAACTTCGTCTCCTACGTTTTCATTGCCTGGTTGCCGGTATACCTGCTGGAGGCGCACCATTTCTCATTGAAGGCAATGGGCTTCGCAGCGGCGATACCGGAAGGCTCGTTCGCCGTCGGCAATATCATCTGCGGGCTGCTGAGCGATTATCTGATCGGGAACAAGATTGCCACCTCGAAAGCTCGCGCCTGGTTCGGAGGCTGCGGCCAGCTTCTCTGCTGCCTGGGCCTTTACATGACCGCAATTGCGGAGGGGAAGGTTGCCACCATCTTCTGGCTCTCGGTTGCGCTGGCGTTCCTGGGATTCAGCATGAATTCCAGTTGGCCGAGCGCTTCGGATCTGGGCGGCAAATTTACCGCCTCAGTCTCCGGGTGGATGAATTTTCTCGCCAACCTGATCGGCGGCACGGCCCCGATAATCGTTGCCTGGGTCGCCACCGGCTGGGGCTGGAAGGCCGCCATCCTGGTTACCGCTCTCTCCGGAATTATCGGCGCCATAGCGTGGGCTTTTGTCCGTCCGCACCGGCCATTGAAAGGATCAGGACAACAGGAGCCGGCGCCGGCGTAAGCAGAAAGCTGCCGTTGGACTGGGTGAGGTAGTGGAAAGGAGTCTGCGAATTGCAGAAGACAGCCAAACTGATGCAGGGGAACCAGGCGATGGCCGAGGGCGCCTTCTATGCCGGCGCGCGCTTCTACGCCGGCTACCCGATCACGCCTTCCTCGGAGGTTGCCGACATCGCTTCTCGCCAGCTGCCAAAGCTGGGCGGCATTTACATGCAGATGGAGGACGAGATCGCCAGCATCGCGGCGGTTATCGGCGCATCGCTGGCAGGTAAGAAGTCATTTACGGCAACCAGCGGCCCGGGATTTTCTTTAATGCAGGAGAACCTGGGGGTCGCCATCATGGGTGAAGTGCCATGCGTGGTGATTGACGTGCAGCGCTCCGGGCCCAGCACCGGCCTGGCCACCAAGCCGGCGCAGTCGGACTTCATGCAAATCCGCTGGGGCCGGCACGGAGATCAGACGATTATCGCGTTATCGCCGGCCTCCGTTCGCGAGTGCTTCACGCTCGCCGTGCAGGCCTTCAACCTGGCGGAGAAGTTTCGCACTCCGGTGGTCCTGGCTGCCGACGAGATCGTCGGCCACATGCGCGAGAACTTCGTTGTTCCCGGGCCCGGCGAACTGCCGGTCATCGACCGCCTCAAACCCACCGTTCCGCCGGATCAGTACCTGCCCTTTAATTTCGACGGCGACGGGGCGGCGCCGCTGGCGACGTTCGGCAGCGAGTACGCTTTCCATATCACGACTTCTATGCACGGGGTGAACGGGTTCTCCAGCACCGATCCGGCCAATGCCACCAGGCGCATCGCGCACCTGCACCGCAAGATCGAAGCCAATCGCGACGAGATAGTACTCACCAAGTCCTTCGACGTGGACGACTGCGAGACGCTGATCGTCGCCGCCGGGGCGGTGACCCGTACGGCGCGGGCCGCGGCGCAACGCGCACGCCAGGCGGGAGTGAAGGCGGGGGTGCTGCAACTGGTCACCATCTGGCCCTTCCCTGACAAGGAGATCGCGGCGGCAGCGCGCAAGGCGAAGCATATCGTGGTGGCCGAAATGAACTACGCCGGCCAGTTGGCGGGCGAGGTTATGAAGGTTATCGGAAACTCCGCGAAGCTGAGCAGGGTGAACACCTTCAATGGCGAGGTCATGTTCCCGCAGGCGGTACTGCAGGCAGTCCTCGGCGCCGGCGGCGTGGCCGCAGCGGCAAGGTAGGAGGCGAGCTGATGGCTGTTTCTACCGGACTCAAGTACCTGAAGAAGAATGCGCTGCCACACCAGTGGTGCCCGGGCTGCGGAGACGGCATTGCCCTGCGCTCGCTGCTGCGCGCCTTCGAAGAGTTGCAATACGAGCCCAACCAGGTGGTCGTGGTTACCGGCATCGGCTGCTGGGGCAAGGCCGACAATTATCTGCTGACCAGCGCCCTGCACGTGACCCACGGCCGCGCCTTGGCCTACGCCACCGGAGTCAAGGCGGCCAATCCGGATTTGCACGTCGTGGTGCTGATGGGAGACGGCGACGGGGCGACCATCGGCGGCAACCACCTCATTCATTCCGCGCGCCGTAATATCGATCTGACCGCGGTCATCATCAATAACTTCAACTACGGCATGACCGGCGGACAGCAGTCGGCCATGACGCCGGCGGGCCGCATCACCAGCACCACCAGCTACGGCAACCCGGAGCGCGCCTTCGATCTCTGCGCCCTGGCCGCGGCGGCGGGAGCGAATTACGTCGCCCGCGAAACCATCTATAACGGCCTGGCCCTGAAGAACCGCATCCGGGAAGCGCTGGTGAAGAAAGGGTTTTCGCTGGTCGAGGTGATCAGCCCGTGCGCCACGCTCTACGGTCCCAATAATAAAATGAACGCGCCGGTGGAAATGCTGCGCTGGCTCAAGGAAAAGGGCGTTCCGGCGGCTAAGTACGAAAAACTGACAGACCTTGAGGCCGAAGGCTACTTCCTCACCGGCAAGCTGGTGGACAAAAACGTTCCCGATTTCAGCGCCCGTTATCGCGAGATTCAACTTCGGCTGCAGAACGGATCGGCGGGAAAAACAAAGTGAAGCAGAGATACGAAATCATTCTGGGGGGATCGGGCGGTCAGGGAATGGTGCTCAGCGGACGCGTGCTGGGACTGGCCGCAATTCTGGAGGGAAAGAACGTCGCCCAGACGCAATCGGTCTTGGGCGATGCCCAGCGCGGCGGCCTGAGCACGGCCGAAGTCGTGATCGACAAAGAGGAGATCACCTTCCAGCAGGTAGAAGAGCCGGACGTGATCCTGGCGCTCGGCGACATGGCCGTGAAGAAGTTCGCCACGGCCACCCCGCGCATCGCCATGATTTACGAGAGCGGCCTGGCTGACCTTGGCAAACGCAACGGCCTGTACGCGTTTCCATTTGCCGAGTTGTCCGCGCGGCACGGGTACGCCTCCAACATGATCGCCCTGGGCACGATCGTCGCCCTGGCCGGGCCGGTCAGCTTCGAGAGCATGGAGAAGGCCATCCGGCAGAGCTTGCACGGGCCCGCGGCCGAGAAAAACCTGGAGGCGGTTCGCTTCGGCATGCAGTTGGCCGGGCATACACCCCAGCCGGCTGGCGCCTCGGATGCGCCGGGAAAGAGAGCTCAGAGCGTATGAGCGAAACCAGTATTAGCAAAACCAGGAAAAAACGCTTCCGGCCGGAAGTGAACTCGGCGCTGTGCAAGGAATGCCAGTACTGCCGCGAGGTCTGCGAAACGGGAGTCTTCGAGAGCTCAGGACTGTTCAATAAGGC
Organism: Candidatus Korobacteraceae bacterium; assembly: GCA_049519515.1. Lineage (GTDB taxonomy): Bacteria > Acidobacteriota > Terriglobia > Terriglobales > Acidobacteriaceae > CAWBRT01. The sequence continues at coordinate 5,038 of JBEKQR010000164.1, read as the reverse complement.
CGGATATCGCTACATCATTCCCAGGCACGCCGAGAAATGCGACGGCTGCATGAAGTGCTTTACCATTTGTCCGGACTTCGCCATTACAGTCGAGGAGGTAGTGGACATTCTCGCGCAGTCCGCCGACGCCGCCGATGCTGCTACTCCAGCCACGGCAAAAACGGCCGTTGCCGGGGACCCCGGTGTTGCGCGCTGATCGGGTGCGGCGAATTACGGAATCAAAAGAGTCTCGTCCGTACCTTGTGGCGGGCAGGCGTGGACGCCTCCCGTACAGCCGGCCTGGAGGCCAGCGCTACGAAATGCGGTGACCGGTTGCCGGGATGAAGAACGTCACCGTCAGAATTGCACCTGAGGAGGAAACACAGTGAATTTTGCCGCCAGCCGCATTCGAGAACAGATTGTCGCCATCCTTAGCGCCTGGAAGATGAACCCAAAGCTGATCGACATCACCGCCGAGGTGATGCTCGATACCGATTTGGCCGGCATCGACTCGCATGGCATGTCCATGCTCATACTGTACGAGGAGAGATATCTGGCGGGAACACTGGACCTCAAGGGAGAGCCGCGGGTGGTGCGCGAGAACGCGGTGACAGCCCTGATCGATGCCGGCGGAGGATTGGGACACCCCGCTTCGGTGATGGCCATGCGCCTGGCAATCGACAAGGCGGCGGCCAACGGAATCGGGGCCGTATCGGTGACCAACTCCAACCACTTCGGCGCGGCCGGCAATTACGCCAAAATGGCGGCCCAGCGCGGCTTCATCGGCCTGGTTACCAGCAACGCTAAAACCTGTTGCGTGGTGCCGACGCGCTCTTCCAAGGCTTTGTTTGGCACCAATCCCCTTGCCATCGCCGTGCCCGCGCGCCGCAATCCCACCTACCTGCTGGATATGGCGACCAGCACCGTCGCCGCCAACAAGGTCCGGGTTTACGAATTTCACCGCAAGCCCCTGCCGGACGGCTGGGTGCTGGACGAGAACGGGCACTCGGTAAACGATTCCTCGCTGGCCATGGACTACATCTTTCACCGCGACCGCGGCGGCCTGACCCCCATTGGCGGGATTCCGGAGATGAGCAGCCACAAAGGCTACGGCCTCGCCATGATCGCCCAGCTACTGGGAGGCACGCTCGGCGGAGGCGATTTCTGGGCACTCAACGAGCAGCGCGGAGTGACCGGCAAGCGGCCCGACAATCTTGGGCACTTCTTCCTGGCCATGGACCCGAAGGCGTTCCGGCCCGACGGCTCGTTTGAAGACGATGTAGACAATATGATCGACCTTCTGCACGCCGCCCCGGCTATTGATCCCGCTCTGCCGGTCCTGGTCGCCGGCGACCCCGAGTTGCAGGCGCGCGAACACCGCTTGAAAGAAGGAATCCCGGTGCCGCCCGCGCTGCTGGAAAAACTCCGTGGCATTTGCCAGCGTAGCGGCGCGGCTTTCCTGCTCGATTCGGCAAATGCGGTGGGAACAGGAAAGTAGGGGTTAGGGATTAGGGATTAGGGATTGAGCACTGTTGAATGAAAGACTTTGAAGAGCTGTTTCGAAATAGTCATAGTCTTCCAAGAGGAGCTCGGAACCCAATGGGTACGTTTTCTTCTTCGAATTGTGGCGAATCCCCCAACAGCACATCGCCAGCCCTAATCCCTAACCCCTGATCCCTAATCCCTAATATAAAATCAGCCCGTGTATGAACCAGCCCCGCTCCATTCCCCAACTCTCGCTCCAGGACTTTGAGCAGCGATTCCGCGACCGGCATCTCCTGCATGCCGTCCTGGCGAAGTGGGCGCGCGAGCGGCCGGAGCAGCCCGCCATCATCAGCGCCGACAGCGGCGACAGCATGAGTTGGGCCGAGCTGGAGACGACCACCTGCGGCCTCGCCATGTCCCTGGTCGAGCTCGGATACCGCAAGGGCGACCGCTTCGCTACTCTGTTGCCGCTGCTCGCCGGCCACATCGTTCTGGAGTACGCATGTTTCCGCATCGGCGTGATTTTCATCCCCCTCGATCTCAGGTTGTCAGCCGCCGAGATCGTCCGCTCGATGCAACGCTTGCGGCCCAAGGGTTTTGCGTTTGCCGGAATCGTTCCGCCGGGCAATTTTCAGCCGCTGGCCGAGGCGGTGCGGCGGGAGTGCGGTTTCGTCGAGCATTACCTCGAATTTTCGCCAGACGGCGAGGGCGGGAAAAGCGGCGCCCCACATCCGGCTGCAGTTGAGTCTGCAAGCGGCGAAGCCGGGAAAGGAAACATTCCCTTCGCCAAGATGCTGGCCCGGGCCCGCGAGCTTTGCCCTGAGCACCGCCGACAGGGCGCCGGGCCTGGGAGTGCTGCGAAAGGGAACGACGAGCTACGCGAGGCTTATGAGCGCGCCACGGCGAGGGTTGAGGAGAACGATGGCGCACTGGTCATTTTTACGACGGGTTCGACCGGATCTCCCAAGCCGGCCTTGCTTTCGCACCGCGGCATTGCCTGCCAGGCGATGTGCATCAGCCAGGCCTTCTTCCGCGGCGACTCGGGAATGCGCACGCTGGTGAACCTGCCGCCATCTCATGTGGGCGGCCAGACCGAGTTGCTTATGGGGACGTTTTTCGGAGGCGGCACGGCGGTCATCCTCGGCGCGTTCGACCCGCCGCGCTCGCTGCGCGCCATCCAGGAACACCGGGTGCAGGTGCTGGGCCAGATTCCGGCCATGTTCCAGTTCGAATGGCGGCTTAAGGAATACGACAAGTTCGACCTCACCAGCCTGGAGTTCGTCGCCTATGGCGGCCAGCAGGTCTCAGAGGCGTTCGTGACCAGGATGGCGAGCATGGCGCCCTGGGTGGGCACCGGGCTGGGTTTGACCGAAGCCAGCGGATTCTGCACCTACCAGCTACGGCCACGCGAGCAGGCGAGTGAATTGTTGCCGGGGCTGGGGACCGATATGCCGGTTTATGCGGCCTCCATCAGAGGCGAGATGCTTCCCGATGGCCGCGCCGGGGAGGAGCTGCGCGAAGGGCAGATCGGGCATATCTGCTTCCGCGGGCCGCAGACCTTCCTGCAGTACCTCGGCGGCCAGGAGGCGACGGCCCGCTCCATCTCGCGCGACGGCTTCCTCTACACCGGCGATCTCGGATTCAAAGACGCCGGCGGCCTGCATCTTTCCGGGCGGGCAAAGTGGGTCATCAAGCCTTCCGGCTATCAGGTCTTTCCCGCCGATGTCGAGACGCATTTCTGCGCGCTGGTGGACCGGGTGGCGTCGTGCGCGGTGGTGGGCGTGGCGCACGCCGTCGTCTCGGAGGCCATTGTGGCTTTCGTGGAGAAGAAACCGGGCGCGGAACTTTCCCGCGCCATGCTGGAAAGACACGCGCGCGGACTTGCGTCCTACATGCGTCCCCGGCACTACCTTCTGCTTGAGCCCGGAGAAATGCCTCTTAACCGGGTAGCGAAACCCGATTACGTTCTTTTGCGCGAGATGGCGCTGCGCGCGGTGGAAACACTACGCGCCCAGGGCAGGTGGCAGTAAAACATTTTAGAGTTTTGATTTCAGATCGGGTGCAGGATACCTGTTGGGTCAGCGCCCTGATCTGAAATCAACAAATCTGAAAACTACTTGCCGTGTCTTGGTGACTTCTTGTCCAGGGTCGTGAGCAACAGCTTAGCTGAGGCTGGCGCTGGGACGCCGTCCCCCAAGACGACTTCTTTGGCTGGGATTTTTTTGCCGTAAACTATTTCGGTGGCATCGTCGTCTGGACGCAGCGTTGAGCCCTCCAGGGAGACTCCTGCAAACAGGCCGCGCGACCGCGAATAGCTGAGGATCTCCGAACGCATCGTTACATCGGTGGCAGCGGCGGCATCACGGCCCTTCGGACCAGCAGCAGCGGCGACATCGGCGCCCAGCTTTACCTTTCCAGTGAGAATACCCTTGGCGCCGCCTTCGTTCATCACCAGGAGAACGAAATCAGTGGCTTGGCCTCCAATCTGAAAGCCAAAACTCGCGCCTTCCAGGCGAATCATCGCCGGGGCGCTCCAGGGTCCGGTGAAGTTCCTGCTGCGGCAGGTCATTGCTCCCCGCCCATAGTTTGCCCCCACGATGAAGGCCGCTTTTTTCACCGAGGGCAGCACGATCACGCACTCGGCCTTGTCCAGCAGTGATTGTGGGATGTTATCCGGGACGTTCAGTATCTCCGTCATGACTTCGCCGGCGCTCTTAAGGCGGTCCTTTGCATCTTCGGCCCAGACCGGAAGCGCCAGGGAGAGTAAAACCAGCAGTGTAAGCGTTTTTTTCAGTGTCACGTTTTCTTCCTCGTTTGCAAGCAAAGTTGCTCGACTAGGATATTTTACCTAGAATGCTTGCTCCTAGTACACTCCCACGGGTTCCGGGTGGAACCATTTGTTGTGCGGCGGTAGCGGATTTTCATCTTGGGTTATGTGCCTTGCCTTCGGCCACGGCACCCAAAGGCGTCCTGCCTTTCCAGCGCACGCCACGTCCGGACCAGTACAAAAGTGCCGAGTAAACGGTCGCGCCCGCATAAAAAGCTGCTGCGAGCGGCAAACTGAGGGCCCATACCAGCCGCAGCCGGTAAAACCAGACCATCGGAAGATAGGCGAACGTCATGGCCGCCCAGGCTGCCCCGGCCACAGCGGCAGTCGAGTCGCTTGCCGAAAACAGCAGCACCGGCGGAGCCAGGTAGACAATCCCAAGTCCCAACAGCGTCGCCAGCAGCAGCCATGTGGAATGGCGCAACTGGTTGAAGGCGGTGCGTGAAATCATGCGCCCGATCTCGGCCACCGATCCATAGGGCCGCAGGCTGGTGCTGCTCTCAGTCAGGCCCAGCCACAGCCGGCCTCCGCTGTCCTTGACCAAGCGTGCCAGGGCGCAGTCGTCGATCATCTCGTCGCGGATTGCCTCCAGTCCTCCTGCCCGGGCCAGCGCCTCGGGGCGGATCAGGATGCAGCCGCCGGCCGAACCCGCCGCCCGGCGGCGCGGTTCGCCAACCCACGCGGGCGGATAGAGCATAAAGAAGAAAAAAACAAACGCCGGGATCAGCAGCTTCTCCGGCAAGGTGC
>JBEKQR010000163.1:0-8984 GCA_049519515.1 Candidatus Korobacteraceae bacterium | reverse complement strand
GCCAAAATGGTTGCCGATAACCAGTTTCGCAGCGACCTGTACTACCGCTTGCGGGTATTTCCAATCCTCGTGCCCCCGGTGCGCGAGCGAAAGTCCGATATCCCGCTTCTTGTTCACTACTTCACCCAGAAATACGCGCGCCAACTGGGCCGGAAGATCAAAAAAATTCCGCAGCCGGCAATGGATGCACTGTGTAACTGGCACTGGCCCGGAAATATTCGGGAGATGGAAAACTTTATCGAACGCGCCGTCATTCTCTCGCAGGGGCCGGTGTTGAACGTTCCGGTAAAAGAATTAAAGGAGCCAGCCGGGCACGGCGGCAGCGAGAGTGAAGGAACGCTCGAATCCACCGAGCGTGATTACATCTTGCGGATATTAAGCGAAACTAGGGGAGTGATCTCAGGGCCTAATGGCGCCGCTGCCAAATTAGGCTTGAAACGAACCACCTTGCAGGGCAAGATGCGCAAGCTTGGAGTTTCGCGCAGAGACGTACTGCCTCAACGCGAAACATGAGGTCACGGCTGCGTGCTCCAAGAAATCAGCCCACACTATCAACCGTTCGCGGAGTTTTCTCTCGCAGTAGCACTTGGACATCGTCGATTTTCTTCCCGAGCAGATTGAGCTTGTGTGCCAGCCCCTGGATCTCCGCTTCCGCTTGGCGGTTGACCGCATAATCGAGTTCGCTGCGGAGGCGGTCTTTTTTGTCCTGGCGGTTCTGGCTCATCATAATCACCGGCGCCTGGATGGCGGCGAGCATGGAGAGGATCAGGTTCAGAAGGATGAACGGATAAGGGTCCCACGCTGAGGCAGCGGCATGCAGATTCAGCCAAGTGTAGACCACGATTAGTACGGCAAATGTAATTATGAAACCCCACGAACCGCCAAATCTGGCCACCGAGTCGGCGAGGCGCTCGCCGAAGGAAGCTTCCTGTTCGATAACGTCATTCGGATGGCGGCTGGAGCGGTGTTTCACCAGTTGCTGAACGAGGTGGAGCTGGCGGCCCAGTACTGTCAGCATATCCATTCCTGCCAGTGGCTTGCGTTCCAGCAATACCGCGATATCCTGGCGTTCAACAGCGATGCAGACAGTCTCCTCGAGAGCCATAGCGTCAGTATGGTGAGGGACACCTTCGAGCATAGAGGCGAAGCCGAAAACCTCGCCGGGCGCCACTTGGTCCACGATCACTTCCTGCTGATCCTCGTCCACGATTTGTACGCACACCGCACCGGAGGCCACGATAAAAGCTTGCTCGCCGGGGTCGCCGGTCCGGTAAATTGTCTGCCGAGGTGCGAACTCCTTCAGCTCGACTTGCCGTGCCAGCACAGCCGTCTCCTCCTCATCCAGTAAGGCGAAGAGCGGTACTCGTTTCAAGATTTCCGGGGTTGCACGTCATCTGTCACCTCGCGGCTCAGGCAGGTGCCGGCTACCGCTCGCCGGAATGCCATCCGCTCCTGATTTAACCCAAGTCACTGCCATGATACTGCCGAAATCCTGTCAAGCTGCCCAAATTTGGGCGCATGAGACTTTGCGCAACCGTCAAGCCGAGAAACGCATGCTCAGTAACAGGCTTTGACTGAATTATCAGCCCTTTCGGCCGGACTCGGGATTGGAACCCAAAGTGCTTCTCCTTGAGTAAGAGGTCACTATGCTCAGGATCACAGTGCGGAACCAAACCGGTATCAGAATCGTCCTGGAAGGAAAGCTCGCGTCCGTTTGGGTCAATGAGCTTAAGAACTGCTGCAAAGATGTGCTCTCGCGCTCTGATCCTGGAAAGGTATCTCTCGAACTGGCCGATGTTTCGTTTGTCGATGCTGGCGGTAAGAGGTTCCTTGCTGAGTTAAGTCACGAAGGCGTTCATCTCATCTCCGGCAGCATCGCGACGGACGCCCTTGTCGAAGACATAACGAAAAACGTACGCGAAGGGCACGAAGCGATTGTAACCGCGCGAGCGCCCGGCCAAACATCGCTCCGGATGAATAGCAGAGGTACTGGAACCACGTCGATGAAAAATGGCGGCTCTCTACCGCCGAAGGAGAAGTCATGAAGAAACAGGAAACAACCACATTAGCCCCGATGACAGTTTTTGAGAAACTCGTCGAAAACGATCCATTTCTCACAAGGCCATTTAACGATGTTTTTTTGCGCCAAGCACTCTCCGTTCTGGTCGGCAGTGGCCTCGCCGGCACAGAGGAGTTGCAGAACTGGTGGAACAAGGCCCTGGAATCTTTGCAACCCGTTCCCGTTGATGTCACGGAAACCGAGGACCAACTGACGGTGAAGGCCAAAGTCCCTGGATTCACGGAGAAAGAGATCGAACTACGGGTGGATCCGCAGCGGCTCTACATCAGGGCACGGCACGAGGAGTCGTCCGAAGAAAAGAAGGACAAATCGGTAAGCTCCGAGCGTCGCTCGAACGAGATCTATCGTGAATTCCCCCTGCCGGCCGAGATCGACCCGAACAAGGTGGAGGCGACAGTCACCAACGGCGTTCTCGAAGTCAAGTTGGCAAGGCGCCAGAAACCGAAAAAGGTCGAGGTGGCGAAGAAGGCTGCTGCATAGCCGTTTGCTCCGCCGGCAACAGGGAGCGCTCCTCGGTGCTCCCTGTGACTGGCGGTAACCCTCAGGAAGGAGATACATGCCATGGCTGCGATCTGTGTGCTAGAGAAAAAAGTCGATGTGGCGGACGGGGCGATGCCCTCTTCGCCGGCGATGCAGATCGCCATCCGCAACATTCTTGTGGCCACCGATTTCACAAGCGCTTCGTTCAAGCCTTCCCGCTACGCGATCGGGCTGGCCCGCTGGTACGGCTCCAAGCTGTATCTGGTGCACGTAGTCGAACATCCGCGATTTGCGCCCCACGGTTCTCACCCCATAGACGAAGCGGTGGTAGTCGCTTTGGAGGAGGGAGAAACACTCGAGCGGCAACTGACAAAGCTGGCACCGCTCGCCGCTATTGATCATGCACTGATCGTTAAAGATGGCGAGGTATGCGAGGAAGTCTTGGGAACTGTTTCGAGTGAGGCGGTCGATTTGGTTGTTATAGGCACTCATGGCAGAACTGGAATTAAGAAACTTGTCCTCGGTTCGACAGCGGAGAAGATCTTTCGCAATGCACTATGCCCGGTGTTGACTGTAGGGCCCAACGTGCGAATCCCTCGCAGCCCGGGAGCGGAACCTACCCACATTCTCGTGCCCACCGACTTTTCGCCTGCCTCCAGGTTTGCTCTTCAGTATGCCCGGTTCATTACCCGCCAGCACAACGCCAAGTTGACACTGCTTAATGTTCTGGACGGGCCAATTACCAGCGATGTCCAACAGCTTCTTAGAAGTTCCCGGGCGGGGCTTCGCGACTTCGCGGCCGAAGAAGGGCTTCTGACTTTCGGGCCAGAACTCGTGACGCGTGCGGGGCTGGTGGTTAAAACAATCTTGAGCTTTGCCCGTAAGGAGCATGTAGACCTGATCGTTCTCGGTGTCCGGTCTGCAGCCGGCTTGAAGGATCATGCGATGTGGCCAAACGCGTACAGAATAGTATGTGGGGCACCCTGCCCAGTCCTTACCGTACGAGATCACCAGGTGTGAGATTCAATTTTGCGCAAAAGGAGTCACATGAGCGCTGCCCCAAAACCCCGAATCGCCGCTCTTCCCTGGCAGAGCATTCTGTTCGCAATGGACTTCTCGCCGGGTTCGCTTCTGGCTCTTCCATTGTAAAAGTCAGAGCAACCCCATCTACCAAGAGCGCGGCTTCTGTGTTGAAGTCTAGGGATGGACGAGCAAACAGGAGTAACTGCGCAGCCGCGGCGCACACGGGCTGAGATCGAGCAGATCGTGACCGAGTTCGAGGGCAGCGGTCTGGGGCGAGCTGAGTTTTGCCGGCGCCACAGTATCAGCTTGGGGACCCTCAATCGATACCTGAAGCGAATGCGCGAACAATCACATGGCGGTCCGGGCCAAGATGGTCTAGTACCGGTAGAGTTGACCGGAACCGAGTCGGCGGCAGACAGCGACAACGTTTGTGGGTTGGTGGTGGTGCTGTCGGGTGGAGGCAGGATCGAGGTTGGAGCAGGATTTCATGCGGCTACTTTGAAGCGGCTGATCCACCTGATCGAGAGCATGTAGCTCGTGTTTGGCTTTGGTCCGGCGACGCGGATCTACCTGGCGGTTGGTGCCACCGACATGCGCAAGGGATTTGAAGGCCTGTATGGACTGGTGCGCGACCGTTTGCGATGCGAACCGTTGAGCGGCCATGTTTTTCTCTTCTGCAACAGGCAGCGCAATCGTCTGAAGCTGCTGGTCTTCGACGGCACTGGGCTATGGGTATGCGCCAAGCGGTTAGAGAAGGGGCGCTTCCGCTGGTTGCAGTCGGGCGACGCACAAGGCAAGGTAGTGTTGAGTCACGAAGAACTTACCTTGCTGTTAGGAGGAATCGATCTGGCCCAGACACAGCGCCGGCCATGGTTTCGACGAGTTACTCATGATGGGCGCCCGACCGCATAAATACTGCAGAAAATGATTGCTTTCCACAGCTCACCTCTGTTACTACATTGTCATCGTGAGTACGACGTCAAACCCTTCGGCGGCTTTCACTTCTGCTTCTCTCGCTGACGCCGAACTAGTCGAACAACTCAAAAAGCAACTGGCGACGACGGAGCAACGACTGCAGTACGCGGAGCTGAAGATTCAGGTATTAGAGGAGCGCTTGCGGCGGCGGCTGATTGAGAAGTACGGCCCGGGCAGTGAGAAGCTTTCCACTGCGCAACTGGAGCTGTTGGAGCTGGAGCCGGGAGTCAGCCGCGTCGAAGTGCAGGCGGAAAGCGGACGCGAGCCGGTTGCAGCGCGAACGCCGAGGCCCCACCAGCACCCTGGCCGGCAGACATTGCCGCCGCACCTGCCGCGGGTGGAACGGGTGATTCCCTGTACGGCCGAGCAATGCGTGTGCGGCCATTGCGGGCAGCCGATGGTAGTGATCGGCTACGAACAGAGTGAGCAGTTAGACGTAGAACCGGCGAAGTACTTCGTGCTGGTGAGCAAGCGAGAGAAACGCGCCTGCAAAGCCTGCGCTGAGGGCGTTGTTACGGCGCCGCTGCCGGCGCGGATCATCGAGAAGGGCCTGGCTAGCGACCGCATCGTGATCGACACGATCATCAGCAAATACTGCGACCACAGTCCGTTATACCGGCAGAGCGTGATGCTGGAACGGGAGACGGGCCTGGAACTGAGCCGGGCGACGCTGGACGGTTGGGTCATGCAAGTCGGCGAGCGGCTGATTCCTGTGACCGCCGCCATGCGGCGGGAGTTGCTGACGGGTGGCTATATTCAGGCCGATGAGACCCCGGTTCCGGTGCAGATGCACGATGGCCGCGGCCATAATCATCAGGCGTATCTGTGGCAATATGGCCGGCCAGCAGGAATGGTGGTCTTCGACTTCCGCTTGGGACGCGGTCGCGATGGGCCGAAGCAGTTTTTGGGAAGCTTCGACGGGATTCTGCAAACGGACGGCTATGTGGCCTATGAACAGGTAGGTGGGCTGAAGCTGGTGCATGCCTGCTGTTGGTCTCATTATCTGGAGTCCAAGATTATCTGGAGAGCACGCAGCAAAGCCGCTTAGGCGGGGATCAAACTGGTAAGCCGCTCCAGATAATACGCAGAGACAATTGAGCAGGTCATGCGTTCATGAAGCTATGAGCGATGACCTCGCATCTTTCGATAAGGACCGGAAAGAAGTTGTACGGCTGTGGCGAAGAGCCCATTTTTGCCCGGGTTCGATATGTACGTACTTGCAGTGGGTCCGGCGTTTCCATTCGTACTGCCAACAGCATCAACTCGATGAAGCCGCTCAACTTACTCTGGACGGAGTGATGCGGTTTGCCCACGCCTATGTGGGGCCCCGAACCAAAGGACCAGTTGGCGCCGGTAGTTGTGACGCCGCTCGAAATGCCCTGCATGCCTGGGCTTTTGCGCTGCGCACGTTGGGGGCATGCCTACCACAGTGGCGAGCAGAGCGGGTGCCACGCCGGATGTCGCCCTTGCTGGTCGTATACTGCCAGTTTCGACGTTCCCATCGAGGCGTGGCGGAGGGAACCCTTCGGCGTGATATTGATACTGCGCTGGCTTTCCTCTCAGTGTTACGGAGTCGAGGCAAGTCCTGTCGAAGGGCGACGGTAGCTGACATTGATGTATTCGTCAGGCAAGTTTCCGAGCGTGTTTCCAAACAGACTGTCGCCGACACATGTAGTTCGTTGAGAGCTTTCTTGCGATTTCTTCGCACCACGGGTCGGTTGAATCGTGATTTGGCAGGCTGTGTCATGGCTCCGCGGATACGACAAGCGGAGAAGCCTCGGAGAACACTCCCTTGGGCTGATGTGAGGCGAATCCTACGGTCGATTCCGCAGCGACACCCGCCAGGTAAACGGGATTTTGCCATGTTGTTGATGATGGCCCTATATGGGTTAGGCGCAGCAGAAGTCTTGGCTCTGCAGCTCGAAGACGTAGATTGGAAGTCCGAGATCATACGAGTACGCCGCCCGAAAACCGGGGTTCGAATCGAGCTGCCCCTGCTGCCGCCGGTCGCCAGAGCGTTGACTTCTTATCTGAAGGCAGAGCGGCCGTCTTATACGCAGACACGCCGGATCTTTCTGAGGATCCAAATACCGTATCCGCCTCTAACCAGCAGCGCGATCCGCCATCGAATCCGCCTCTACGCTCGCCGGCTTGGAATCGCGGCCCCCGTCATAGGGGCTCACGCATTCCGTCACACGCATGCCAGCCGGCAGATCGACGCCGGCGCGAACCTGAAAGTAGTCAGTGACATTCTGGGCCATTGTCGGCCTTCCTCTACCTCGGTGTACATCCGCGTGGCGCTGCGGCGTCTCCGAGGGGTAACACTACCGGTGCCCAAATGATGGCGCGTTTTCATGGTCCCTTGGCGCTCGATCTGCAGGAGTTCCTCCACTTCAAACGGAGCCTGGGGTACGGCTACGCCCGAGCCGAGTTTACGCTATTGGAATTTGATCGGTTTTTGCAGGAATATGCCATTCAACACCGCGAATGGCGGCTTGATCAGGCGATTCTGGCATGGTTGTCCAGTAAGCCTCCACGCAAGGCCATCAGCGTAAACATGGACGCGGCCGTGTTGCGGCAGTTCTGTTCCTACCTGCGTCGGCTTCCCCACCGCCCGCCCATCCATGAGCCCCTCTGGCCGCAGCTGCCGACCGAGTCCACATTTACGCCTTATGTGCTGTCGGAGAAAGACGTACGGCGATTGTTGGAACTATCGGCGGGGTTGGATCGTCCTCCGTTCCGAGCCGCCCTCTATCGAGCTTTGCTCTTGCTCCTATATTGCACCGGGATTCGTTTCGGGGAAGCCCTTCGCCTCCGGTTGCGTGACGTGGATACTCGCGCGGGCGTCCTGTTTGTGGAGATGTTTAAGGGAAGAGCCCGGTGGGTACCCTTTCATCGCTCCTTAGCCCAAGAGTTGGACAAATATCTTCTGGCGCGGCAGGCCTTTGCTCCTCCACGGCCGGATGATCGTTTCTTTGTCGGAGTGAACCGTGAGAGATTACCCCATGAAACCGCCGCGGAGACCCTACGGAAGCTGTTCCAAAAAGCCGGCTTGAAGCCAGCACAAGGCCGGGGCGGACCGCGACCCTATGACCTGCGGCACACCTTCGCGGTCCATCGCCTGAGCCGGTGGTATCGCCAAGGTGTGGACCTCCATGCTCGTCTTCCGTGGCTATCCGCCTATATGGGCCACGACGACATCTTGGGAACAGAAACTTACTTGACGGCCACGCCAGAGTTGCTGCAACTCGCGGGCAGTCGGTTACGGCGCCGCTGTCTCGGGATAAACAAGGAGAGGAGTACGGTGTCGTGAGCCGCCAGAAACAGGACACCCTGCTGGCGTTGGTCCAGAGTTTTTTCCAAGATTACTTACAACGGGTGCGCGGCGCCAGCGATCACACGGTGCGCGCCTACCGAGACACCCTCAAGCTCTTGTTTACGTTTCTAGTCCAAGGCAAGAATGGATCAGCCGCTGATCTGAGCCTCGATGATCTTCAGGCAGATGCCGTGCTCGCGTTCCTCAATCATGTCGAATCGCACAGGGGAAACTCCGCGAGTACGCGCAACTGTCGTTTGGCCGCCGTCCGAAGCTTTGTTCAGCATCTGCTTCGCCACGACCTGACCCGCGCCAATCAATATGGTCGAATCCTCGCCCTCCCATCTAAGCGGGCGGCGATCCGCGCTGTGACCTATCTGGAGCCGGAGGAAGCCCGCTCGGTCATTGCTGCTGTGGATCCCCAGTCCCAGCAGGCGGGGCGCGACCGGGCATTGCTGCTCTTTCTCTACAATACCGGCGCACGGGTCAGTGAAGCTCTAGCCGTTCACCTCCGGGAACTTCGACTTGATCGACCGCAGCAGGTTCGCCTGTTTGGCAAAGGGCGCAAGGAGCGCATCTGTCCACTATGGCCGGAAACGGCAGCCGCTCTGCGCCAGATCGCCAATGTCGAATCTGCAGATGAGCCCATATTCCGAAATGCGGGCGATGCTCCCCTTACTCGGGATGGCGTTGCCTATTTGCTCGACAAGTACGTGCGGCGCGCATCCGAAACCCTACCTCAACTGCGCACACGCCGGATCACCCCGCATGTAATGCGTCACAGCTGTGCTGTTGCCTTATTGCAGGCAGGCGTTGATGTATCAGTGATTCGCGATTATCTCGGGCATGCGTCGGTTTCCACCACGAGCCGCTACATCACAACTAACCTCAAAATGAAACGCGAGGTGTTGGACGCCTTCTGGAACCGCGCTGGCCTTAAGAAGGGAGCCAATCACCGATGGTGCCCGTCTCCCAAAGTCCTCGCTTTCCTTGAAGCGCTCTGACGAGAATTTATCTGGAGTACGCGGTGTGCGCGACTATGTCAAGACGGCATTCAGCGGGACGCTTCGAGGTGTACTCGGGATAATCCTGGACTCCAGATAATGCGCC
>JBEKQR010000162.1:0-9449 GCA_049519515.1 Candidatus Korobacteraceae bacterium | reverse complement strand
AACTTCTTTGCTGGCAGCGGGGGCGTTAGCGTCTTCAGAGCCGGGAGCGGTGGGACTACCGCCCTCGCCCTCCCAGCGGCTCTTCTGTTGCGGCGGAATGACCGCCCCTGGCTTCAGCAGTGAAGGCAGGGCGTCGTGGAAGGCCGTGGAAGCCTTGCCTAGCGGCACCCGGTCCTGTGGGCGTTTGGGGCCGGCAATGCTGGGTTCGACCGTGCCCAAGTCAAGCTGCACCACGTCGGAGTATTGCGCCTCGGGAGTCTCGCGGGTGTGGAACAGGCCCTGCTCCTTGCAGTAGGCCTCGACCAGCTTGACCAGTTCCTCGGGGCGTCCGGAGAGGCGCAGGTAGCGCAGGGTCTCGTCGTCGACCGGGAAGATGCCGCAGGTCGAGCCGTACTCGGGAGACATGTTGGCGATGGTGGCCCGGTCGGCCAGCGGCAGGCTGTGCAGTCCGGGGCCGAAGTATTCGACGAACTTGCCGACCACGCCCTTTTTGCGCAGCATCTGCGTGATGGTCAGCACCAGGTCGGTGGCCGTGGAGCCCTCGGGCAACCGCCCGCTCAGGCGCACGCCCACGACTTGCGGAATCAGCATCGAGATCGGCTGGCCCAGCATGGCGGCCTCGGCTTCAATGCCGCCCACGCCCCAGCCGAGCACGCCCAGGCCATTGATCATGGTGGTGTGCGAGTCGGCTCCGACCACGGTGTCCGGGTAGGCGACCGGCTTGCCGCCTTCGCCCTCGCCCGAGAAGACCACGCGCGCCAGGTACTCCAGGTTGATCTGGTGGCAGATGCCGGTGTCCGGGGGAACGATCGCCAGGTTCTGGAAAGCCTTCTGGCCCCAGCGCAGAAAGGCATAACGCTCGCGGTTGCGCTGGAACTCCATCTCGCTGTTGATCTGCGGGGCGCGCGGAGTTCCAAACTCATCCACCTGCACCGAGTGGTCGATGACCAGCTCCACCGGCTGCAGCGGATTGATCAGGCTGGGACTGCCGCCTAGCTTCTTCATCGCCTCGCGCATGGACGCCAGGTCGACTACCGCGGGAACGCCCGTAAGGTCCTGCAGCAGCACCCGGCCGGGCATGAAAGCGATTTCCTCGGTCGGAACCCGGTTCGGCGACCAGGCAGCGAGCGAGCGAATCATCTCGGCTGTGACTGCCTGGCCGTCTTCGCGGCGCAGCAGGTTCTCCAGCAGAATGCGCAGCGAGTACGGCAGCTTGGCCGTCTTTACACCTTGCTTATCCAGGGAATTCAGGCGGTGGATTTCGAACTCGCGGTTTCCGACCCGCAGGACAGAGCGACTGCCAAAAGAATTTTTCATAGAGATCGCCTGTGCGATGAGAATATCCACCCCAGAAAACGCAAATGCGGCGTTTTCTGGGGACTCCGGCGAGCAGAGCGGCGTACACTACGCCACCTCACCCGGTACATCAGTTTACGACTTATCGCGGGTTGACGGAAGTGGCCCGCTTTCAGAACAAGGGGCAGTTGCCGGAAAAGCAATTGACCGTGAGTACCCAAAATGATACAGTATTCTTTGGACCTTAAACGCCTGCCCGCCCACTTCTACCGCTCCAATACGGGGCGCGAACATGAAAAAGAACAACATCGGATCATCCTTAGATAGTTGGCTTCGCGAGGAAGGCACCTATGAGGAAGTAACCGCGACGGCCATAAAACGCATTCTCGCCCGCCAGGTTGAAGCGGCCATGAAGAAGAGACAGTTTTCTAAAGCCGAAATGGCGCGACGAATGAACACAAGCCGCGCGGCCCTCGACCGCCTGCTCGATCCCAAATACGAGGCGGTAACCCTCAGCACACTGTGCAAAGCGGCGAAGGCCGTGGGCCGTGAACTCCGGCTTGAGCTTGTTTGAAACGAAAGCCGGGTGCCCCAGGTTCCGCGCCGCCGGAAACTCAGTGTGAGTTAAATAGTGCGGCCCGATTGGGCCGTACCGCTTATCGCAAAATGCTCTTTCGGCTTTCCGGCGCTAACCTGGGGGAATGGCCCTGTGTCAGCCCAGAAGGATCTCCTTACTTACCAGCAGTGCCTTTCGACGCCGTTTGGCAGACCTTCTGGAAAAAGGTTTGCAAACCGGCTTCCGCCGGGTCCAGCAAGCGCTTGTATGTCTGTGAAGCGGGATAGACCATGACGCCCGACGGCAGCCGCAGCCCCACCGCTTTGGTTCCATCGACGGTTTCCATGCGCCACTCGCCGCCCAGCTTGCGCCGCAAAACCTCGCCCAGGTAGATCCCGTACATCAGCGCGATCCCGGCGATCTGCTCGGGAGCCGGCTGCTTCTTAAAGAGTTTTTGCAGGCGGCCGCGCGGAATCATTTCGCTCAGGCGTGCCAGGATGAGGTCCAGGTCGGCGATGCTGTGCTCGCTGAAATCCAGGTTGGTGGAGTATACGCGCTCGGCGTGCTGCCGGGCCGCCGTTAGAAAGCGCTCGATCTCGACGGCGAGGCTTTCGGAGCCGGTTTCCTGGTTGGTGCTCATCAGCGCGTTGCCTCTTCTCCCAAATCGGTGCCCCACCCTCGCGCCCGAAGTTGGCGCCAGGGTGGGCTGAATTGTATCCCACCTTAGCTCCGCTACGACAACCCCACCAGATGCAACTACGCTTCCCGGGCGCGACATCCGCGCCCACAACGACGAGCGCCTGAATCATCACGGCAGCTCGACCATCAAGTATGGCCGCGGCTCCGTGCTCACCATCGACCTCACCAACCGCTGCAACATGATGTGCGATCCCTGCTTCATGGATGCCAACCAGGTCGGCTTCGTACACGAACTCGGCTGGGAAGAGATAAAGCAGTTGCTGGACGATGCCATCTCCATCAAGCCCAAGCGGCAGATGGGGGCTGAAGCCCATTATCTTCAGACCACTCATTCACCGGGCTAAAGCCCGGTGCTTCCACACGGCGCCTCTGCCCAGGCCGCCGTGTTTACGAACCTTCTACGAAGCCTTTATGCAAACTTTATAAATTCGAGCTTCTAATTAGGTGCGTGTGGTTTTTCGCCGGATGAAGCCCATGAATTCGGCTACTCAGCACCTCGGGGACTTCTAGGAGAGGCCTACGAACGAGGATTGCAAAATTCTGGTGGTCGATGACGAGCGCCAGATCAGGCTCGTTCTCAAGACGGCGCTGGCGAGCCGCGGCTATGCGGTGCGCACCGCCGAAGATGGCGATGAGGCCCTGCATACGTTCCAGGACTGGGCTCCCGGCCTGGTGATAACCGATCTCCGCATGCCGAACATGGGCGGCCTGGAACTCTGCCGGAGCATCCGCTCACGCTCCGCCGTACCGGTGATCGTCCTCTCGGTGAGGAGCGAGGAGCACGACAAAGTGGAGGCGCTCGACGCCGGCGCCGATGACTATATAACCAAGCCATTCAGCATCGAAGAATTGCTGGCGCGAGTGCGCGCCATTTTCAGGCGGGCCAATAGAGAACAGGAGCAGGAAACGAAGCTGATCGAGATCGGCGACTTTCACATCGATCTCGAAAAGCACAGGGTCGAGGTCCGGAACCGGCAGATCGCTTTGACCCCCAAGGAATACGAGCTTCTCCTCTGCCTGGCGCGAAACCCCGGAAGCCTGGTTACGCACCGCAAGCTGCTGGGCGCCGTCTGGGATGAAAACGACGGGGAACAGATCGACTCCTTGCGGGTGTTCGTGGGACATCTGCGCAGGAAGCTCGAATCGGAGCCCAGCGCTCCGCGTTACATCCTCACCGAACACGGGATAGGCTATCGATTCCAGCCGAATGGCGACATCGATTATTCCCGGCTTGGCACGCGAAAAAACGCGGCTGGCTAGGAGCTTGTTTCAAAAATAGTGCTTTGAAGGGGCGTGGCTTCAGCCACGCCGTCCAGAGCCAACAAAAATGCGGGCTTTAGCCCCTGAGGGAACACGCCTTATTCACCGGGAATGTTTTTGAAACAAGCTCTAGGAGCAACAGCGTGCTGGTTACTCTCTTGATGTTGCTGGTTCTAGGTTACCTCTGCCTTTCCCCAAAACGGCTTGGGCGCTAAGGCTGCACTTTACGGTTTCTTTATGAACCTTTTATCCCGGTTTTATGGTTCTGACAATCCAATGAGAACTGTGGGCGTGAACGGGGTCATACCTTCGCGAGTTGCGATCCGGAAATTCAGGAGCAAAACATGCAGGACCTTATATTCGTAGCGGCAACAATTCTGTTCTTCGCCATGTCGTTAGGTTATGTCCACTTCTGCGATCGAGTGAAGTGAGGTAAGTCATGCATCTCGAATCGATGATCATGCTGGCGGTAAGTGTCCTGACGGGCATTTACCTGCTCTACGCGCTGTTGCGCCCGGAGAAGTTCTGATATGACCGCCAATGGCTGGTTTCAGATCGCGTTCTTCTTTCTAGTGGTGCTCGCCGTTACCAAGCCGCTCGGCGTCTTTATGGCTCGCGTCTTCAACCGCGAGCGCACCTTCCTTGACCCGGTGCTGCGGCCCATCGAGCGTGCCCTCTATCGCGTCACCGGCGTCGACGAGAACCGCGAGATGCGCTGGACCGAGTATGCCGTATCGGTGCTGCTGTTCAGTGGCGTCTCCATGCTGGTGCTGTACCTCATCATGCGCCTGCAGGCGCACCTGCCGTTCAATCCACAGAAGCTGGCGGGCGTAACAAAGGACGTGGCGTTCAACACCGCCGCTTCCTTTACCACGAACACGAACTGGCAGTCCTACACGCCGGAAACGACCATGAGCTATCTGTCGCAGATGGCCGGATTGGCGTATCACAACTTCGTTTCCGCGGCGACCGGCATCGCGCTGGCCATTGCCTTCATTCGCGCCATTGCGCGCCGGCAGATGGAGACGATCGGCAACTTCTGGGTGGACCTGGTCCGTTCCTGCCTGTGGGTGCTGCTGCCGATTTCGATTGTGGGCGCGCTATTCCTGGTGTCGCAAGGCGTCCCGCAAAACCTGAAGCCCTACGACACGGTAAAGCTGCTGGAACCCATGCAGGTGCCGAAGGTGGACGCCAACGGCAAGCCGGTGCTGGGGCCGGACGGCAAGCAGGTCATCGACACCGTTACCGAGCAGACGATCGCTCAGGGTCCGGTGGCCTCGCAGGAGATCATCAAGAACTTGGGAACGAACGGCGGCGGGTTCTTCAATGCGAACGGCTCTCACCCATTCGAGAACCCCACGCCATTGTCGAACCTGATCGAGATGCTGGCCATTTTCTCCATTGGCGCCGGCCTCACCTACACGCTGGGACGAATGCTCAAATCGCAACGCCATGGCTGGGCAGTGTGGGCGGCCATGGCCTTCCTGTTCCTGGCGGGCGTGACCGCCGCCTATTGGGCGGAAGCGCGCGGCAACCCGCTGCTCGCGCAGGCCGGAGCAGTACAGTCCGGCACCGGCAACATGGAAGGCAAGGAAGTCCGCTTTGACGTTGCCAATTCCGCTCTCTTCGCCACCGTGACTACCGACACCAGTTGCGGGGCCGTCAACAGCATGCATGACTCCTATACACCGCTGGGAGGCATGATCCCGCTGGCCAACCTGATGCTCAGCGAGGTGGTGTTCGGCGGCGTTGGATCGGGCATGTACGGCATGATCATCTTCATCATTCTGACCGTCTTCATTGCCGGGCTGATGGTCGGCCGAACGCCGGAGTACATGGGCAAGAAGATCGAGGCCTATGACGTGAAGATGGCTATGCTGGTGGCGCTCATCTTCCCGCTCATCATCCTGGCTTTTACCAGCATCTCGGTGCTGTACCCGTTTGGCACCTCCAGCATCGCCAACCCGGGTCCGCACGGATTCTCCGAGATCCTGTACGCATATACGTCAGGCGCCGCTAACAACGGCTCGGCCTTTGCCGGACTCAACGCCAATACGCTTTGGTACAACGTCACCATTGGTCTGACGATGTTGCTGGGCCGCTTCTGGATGAAGATCCCGATGCTGGCGATTGCCGGCAACTTGGTGCGTAAGAAGGCGACCCCGCCTTCGCTTGGCACCTTCCCGGTCACCACGCCGCTGTTCACCGTGCTGCTGGTGGGCGTGATTCTGATCGTGGGCGCATTGACCTTCTTCCCGGCGCTGAGCCTGGGGCCAATTCTTGAACACCTGCTGATGAACGCCGGCAAGACGTTCGCAATGGTGCTGTGAGGCGAGACATGGACGGACTCTCACTTTTCGGACTGTTTGCAGTGGCGGCCATGCTCGTGTGTTACGCATTTGAGAACCGCAGCCGCTGGTTCATCCTGGGATTTGCCGACGCATGCCTGCTGGCTTCGGTCTATGCATTCATGCAAGGGGCCTGGCCGTTCGGGTTGGTAGAGGCGATCTGGTCGATTGTCGCACTGCGACGCTGGTACCTAAGTGGACGCGTGAACCGCGTTGTCAGCCAATGATTTGAGGATAGCTATGGTAACAAAACCGAAAACTCCACCTGTTTCCCAGCTACCGCCGAGCATGCCGGGGTATTCGAGAGCGAAGGCGAAGAAAGTCTGGGAATGGAAGATTGTTCGCCGCGCGATTCTGGATTCCTTTGTGAAGCTGAGCCCGCGCCACATGATGGGTAATCCTGTCATGTTCGTGGTCGAAATCGGCAGCGTGATTACCACCGCGCTCCTGTTCCTTGGCGGCGCGGCCTTCTTCTTCAACCTGCAGATCACCTTGTGGCTGTGGTTCACCGTGCTGTTCGCCAACTTCGCCGAGGCGATGGCCGAGGGGCGCGGCAAGGCGCAGGCCGACTCGCTGCGCAAAGCGCGGGCGGAAACAATCGCCAACCGCGTGCTTGCCAGCGGCGAGATCGAACAGGTGCCCAGCTCGAAGCTGCGCGCCAATGACATCGTGATGGTCTCGGCGGGCGAATTCATTCCCTCCGATGGCGAAATTATCGAGGGCATCGCTTCGGTGGATGAATCGGAAATCACCGGCGAATCGGCTCCCGTAATCCGCGAGTCCGGCGGCGACCGCTCGGCCGTAACTGGCGGCACGCGCGTGCTGTCAGACCAAATCAGAATTAGGATCACGTCCAACCCGGGCGATACTTTCCTCGACCGCATGATCGCCCTGGTGGAAGGCGCCGAGCGCCAGAAGACGCCGAACGAGATCGCGCTGAACATCCTGCTCGCCGGGTTGACGATAATCTTTCTGCTGGCGGTCGTGACCTTGCAGCCGTTCGCGATCTACTCCGGCTCGCCGCAGACGGTTTTCGTGCTGGTGTCGCTGCTGGTCTGCCTGATTCCCACGACCATCGGCGGCCTGCTCTCGGCCATTGGTATCGCGGGCATGGACCGCCTCATTCAGCACAACGTGCTGGCCATGTCGGGCCGCGCCGTCGAGGCCGCCGGCGACGTCAACACCCTGCTGCTGGATAAGACCGGCACCATCACGCTCGGCAACCGCCAGGCGTCGCAGTTTATTGCCGCGCCCGGGGTCACGCAGCAGGAGCTGGCCGACGCTGCCCAGCTTTCGTCGCTCGCCGATGAGACTCCCGAGGGCCGCTCGATTGTCGTGCTGGCCAAGGAGAAGTACGGCCTGCGCGGACGCGAGCTGTCAGAGCACGAAGCCGAGTTTGTCGCCTTCAGCGCCCAGACGCGCATGTCAGGCGTCAACCTGAACGGCTTTGAGATCCGCAAAGGCGCCGCCGATGCCATCGCCGCCTACGTTAAGCAGAACGGCCGCGAGTTTCCGAAGGAAGTGCACGCGACCGTAGAACAGATTGCCCGCTCCGGCGGCACGCCCCTGGTGGTGGCCGAAAAGGGACGCGGGGCAATGGGCGTTATCGAGTTGAAGGACATCGTCAAGGGCGGCATGCGCGAGCGCTTCGACCAGCTCCGCGCCATGGGCATCCGCACGGTCATGATCACCGGCGACAATCCGCTGACCGCCGCCGCCATCGCCCAGGAAGCCGGCGTCGATGACTTCCTCGCGCAAGCCACACCCAAAGACAAGATGGACCTGATCAAGCGCGAGCAAACCGAAGGCAAGCTGGTGGCCATGACCGGCGACGGCACCAACGACGCTCCCGCGCTCGCCCAGGCCGATGTAGGCGTGGCCATGAACACCGGCACCCAGGCCGCCAAAGAGGCCGGCAACATGGTCGATCTGGATTCCAACCCGACCAAGCTGATCGAGGTGGTCGAGATCGGCAAGCAACTGCTGATGACCCGCGGCGCGCTGACTACCTTCTCCATCGCCAACGACGTGGCCAAGTATTTCGCCATCATTCCGGCGATGTTTGCCGGAACCTTCCCGGTGCTGAACGCGCTCAACATCATGCACCTGGAGACGCCGCAGTCGGCCATTCTGTCGGCGGTCATCTTCAACGCGCTGATCATCATCGCCTTGATACCGCTGGCGCTGCGCGGGGTGAAGTACCGGCCCATGGGCGCGGCCGCGCTGCTGCGCCGCAACCTGTGGATTTACGGCGTGGGCGGAATCATCATTCCGTTCATCGGAATCAAGGCAATTGACCTGGTGATAACCCGCATGGGACTGGCATAGTGCAAACGCAAATAGGGCGTTTGCCGGTAGCCCGCTGAAAGGAATTGCGATGAAAAAGAACCTCCTTATCGCCATACTGATGACAATCGTCACCACGATTCTGCTGGGAATCATGTATCCGCTGATCGTGACCGGGCTGGCCCAGATCATCTTCCCGGACAAGGCGAATGGACAACTGATCAAGCGCAACGGGCAGATTGTCGGCTCGCGCCTGATCGGCCAGCAGTTCTCCGGGCCGGGCTACTTCCATTCACGTCCCTCGGCCGCGGGCAACGGCTACGACGCGGGAAACTCCGGCGGCTCGAACCTTGGCCCCACCAACCAGAAGCTCGTCGATCGCGTCAAGCAGGATCTGGCTACATTGCAGGCGGAAAACCCGGGCAAGCCGGTCCCCATCGACCTGCTGACGACCTCGCTGACGACCTCCGCCTCGGGACTGGACCCGGACATCAGCCCGGCCGGCGCCGAGTTCCAGGTGCCGCGTGTGGCGAAGCAGCGCGGCATGACAGAAGATGCCGTTCGCCAGCTTGTCGCCAAGCATACGCAAGGGCGCCAACTGGGCTTCCTGGGCGAGCCGCGCGTCACCGTTTTGGAGCTGAACTTAGACCTTGATGCCACTCACCCCATGGCAAAGATGGCTGAGAACAAGAGCCAGCAGTAGGCTAATTCCACCGGAAGATGAGCATGTAGCGCTCCTTCCTCGCGTGTCCTTGTAACCGGGTCAGTGTGAGACTCGCTACTGAGCCGCTCAACCTTCCTAAAGAATGAAATCCCGCTGTGCTGGGGCCGCCGTGTAGAGCATCTATCCTTACATGCCAGTCTTGAAGGGGGAGTGCCAATGCTCTATTTGGTCCGCATGAATCTGGTTGATTCGGCGCGTCCGTCGACAGCCGACGATGGCGTGAACTTCATCGAAGAGTACATCCTGCCTACCCTCGATCTCTGCAAGAAGCTCCAAGAGC
>JBEKQR010000161.1:0-9038 GCA_049519515.1 Candidatus Korobacteraceae bacterium | reverse complement strand
CGCCGGCGCCGCCGACGCGGTGGTCGCCCTGGGCGTCGCCAACACTTTCCTGGCGCAGGGAGAGACGCGGCAGGCGCAAAGCGCGCTCTCCGGCTTGTCGGACCTGGACGCGCTCAAGGAGAACTACGATTACGCTCTGACCCTGGGCAATATCTACCGCCAGCAGCGTGACACCAGCCGCGCCATGTTTGCCTTCGCCCACGCCAATGAGGTGGGCGGCGGCGACGAGATCGCCGAACGCGCCATGCAGGAAGCGGCCGCTCAACTGGGCTACCCGATCACCAGCAAGCTCAGCATGAGCTCTGACTTCGACATGCATGCGCTGTTGGACGACCAGACCATCTTCGACCTTGATCGGCAAGCTCTCGGAGCCGGCCCAGGCCAGCTTCCGAAGCCGCGCAGCTCGCTGGAGAGCATCTGGACCAATGCCTTCCGCTATAACCAGCCGGGAATACCGCTGATCAGCGGGTTTTTCCAGGTGCGGAATGCACGCGGTCAATACTCCTTCCCCAACGAGGCGCTGTTTTTCAACCGCGACACTTTCGACTACAACTTTAATGGCGCTCTGAACCCCATCTTGCACCTGGGCCGCAATACCTTCACCTTCAACACCGGCCTGCAGTTCACGGTGCGGCGCGATCTGATTACGCCGGCCCAGATGAACCAGAACCTGTTCCGGCAGTTCGTCTACTTCTCCTCCAACGCAATAGGGAACTGGCTTTCTCTGCAGGGAAGCGCCTTTCACGAAGCCGGCCCCTTCCAGTTACAGAATCTCAGCTCAAGCGAAAAAGGCGCCCGCATTCAATTCACCGTGGGACGGCCTTGGGGACACACCCGCTTGATCACCGGTTACGCGCTTCGCGATCTGCAGTTTGATGGTGTTTCCACGGCCCAAAACGGCAAGGAGTATTTTGCTACGGTTGCCTCGGGAGGAGTGCAACACGATTTCGGCAAGAAGCTGAAGGTCACGGTCGCGGCGGACTACATCCGCGCCTGGCGGTCGGAGCCACAGAGCTTGGCTCCGCCGGGGTGCGTGCCAACGTCAACCAACCGCTGCTCTGCCTTTATCGCCCAGGCGCTAAGGCCGGCCACGGAATTCCAGTACAGAATGAACAACCGCTGGAGTGCCGATGGCAGTTTTGTGTTCTCGCGCGGCCAAGGTTTTCACGCCTATGACAACGTGCAGAACTCATTTTTCATCTCTTATACGAAACCAATTCGCCGCACGCGGGAAGATGCGAGCGGTACTGTTCCCGTTGAGTATCCGATCCGATTCTCTCTCGGGGTTGAAACAGCTGAGTATTACAACTTTACTGGCAACGGTCAGACCGTCGTTTTACCGGTGGTGCGTCTCACCGTGTTTTAGCGCCAGGGGGCCCCATGAAGATTTGTCTGGTGACCGCGTTCCCGCCCAGCAGGCGGGGGCTAAACGAGTACGGGTACCACATAGCCAAAGAGCTGCAACAGGACCTCTTGATCAGCCTGACGGTGCTGGCTGATAAGCTCGATTCGCCGCAACCGGAACTGCACGACTTCAATGTCTTGCGGAGCTGGTCCTTCGACACGGTCTCCAACTCCCTCCGCCTGTGGAAGACGGTGCGTGACCTCAAGCCGGACGTGGTGTGGTTCAACCTGCTGTTCTCGAGTTTCGGCAACAATCCGGTAGCCGCCTTCGCCGGCCTTGCCGCTCCCGCCATGATGCGGCTTTCCGGCTGCTTCACGCACGTGACCTTGCATCACCTGATGGACAACGTCAACCTGGGACACGCGGGGGTGCGCTTTCCGCGCCTTTACCGCATGGCGGGATACCTGGCCACGCGCGCGCTCCTGATGGCCAATTCGGTTTCCGTGCTGCTGCCTGCCTACCGCCGCACGCTGATCGAAAGATACGGCGGGGACAACGTCCATTTCCGCGCCCACGGCGTTTTGTCCGCCCGTCCCGAGGCCCCCGACTTCAGCCTGCGCGGCAATCCCTGCCATCGCATCCTGGCTTTTGGAAAATGGGGGACTTACAAGCGGCTGGAACTGCTCATCGACTCCTTTACCAAGCTGCATGCGCGCATTCCCGAGGCACGGCTGATCGTCGCCGGGGCCAATCATCCCAAGACCCCCGGTTACGTGGAGTCGGTGGCGGAGCGCTTCCGCGACAACCCCTACATCACCTTCACCGGCTACGCGGCGGAGGAGGAGATTCCCGACCTGTTTCGCGCCGCCTCGGTCATGGTGATGCCCTACTCCTCGGCCACCGGGTCCAGCGGAGTAGCCCATCTGGCGTGCGAATACGGCGTGCCCATCGTCAGCGCCGACATCCCGGATTTCCGCGAGATGGCGGAGGACGAGCGCCTGGCCATCCAGTTCTATAAAACCGGGGACGCGGACAGCCTGACCGAGTGTCTTGGCAATCTAATCAGCGATGGTTCGCTGATGCGGGAAATGGCGGAGCAAAATTTTTCCGCGGCTCTGCGCATGACCATGCCGCAGATCATTCGCCAGTACTTGCGTACCTTCGATTTCAAAAAGCGCCAGCGGGCGCTGGAACCTTTAGCACGTTTCCGGCGAATTCCGGGATGGGTGCCGTCGCGCTCGGCTCTCTTCCGCGCTGCTACTCCAAGGTGGGCGCCATGGATGTGAGAGCAATATTATTTACCGGGGGCCGGCCGGAAACCTCAGGGGCCCAATTGGGCGGGGTGCCGCTGGCCATGCTGGACATGCTCGGAGCCAGCATGGTCAACCGCATCGCGCATCGTCTGCAGCAGCAGGGGGTCGGCGCCACTGCCGTGCTCTCGGAAGCCAGCCAGTTTCCCGAGCGCAATCTTGGTCCCGAGGTTTGCTGGTTCAAGGCCGGCAGGGAGCAGCTCTGGCGCTATGCCGAAGCACTGTTCAACGACTTTGCCCAGAGCGGGGCCGAGCTGGTTGTGGTCATGCGCCTCGGCTCCTACATCGATCTGGACTTGGAGCCGCTGCTGCAGTTCCACCTCGATCATCACAGCCGCGTCACCCAGGTGCGCGGCAGCTCCGGCAATCTGCTGGATTTGCTGGTGATCAGCGCCTCGCGGCGCAATGACGCCGCCTTCATGTTCCGTAACATGCTCTCCGCCTTTCGCCTGCCGCCGGAGATCTACCAGGCAAGCGGTTATGAAAACCCGCTGGAGACGGTAGCCGACCTGCGGTGTCTGGCCCTGGACTCCCTGGCCGGGAAAACCGGACTGCAACCGCAGGGAACAGAGATCAAGCCGGGCGTATGGATCGGCCAGAGCGCGCGCATCGACAGCCGGGCGCGCGTGCTGGCGCCGGCGTACGTCGGGGCCCATTCCCGCATTCGTCCCATGGCGGTTATCACCCGCGGCAGCGTCATCGAGCGCCACTGCCACATCGACTGCGGCACCGTCATTGAAGACTCCACCATCTTGCCTTTCAGCCATGTCGGCGCCGGTCTCGACGTCAGTTTTTCCGTGGTCGGCTTTCGCCGCGTCGTCCACCTGGCGCGCCAGGTGGACATTGAAATTGCCGACGAACGGCTGATCGGCATGGCTTCCACCAGTGCGCCGGTTCGGGCACTAAACGAGATGCTGAGCGTGGCCTTGGGCATGCCCAAGACTCTGCTCGCCAGCTTGCGCGCGAAGAAACAGGAAGTTCCGGCCACCTTACCCGAGGCGATTCAGGCTCCTTCGCCTGCCCTCTCGGCCGCGACCGTGGAACAACAGGATCGCGCAGATCGTCATTTTGCAACCGAGTTGATGGCAGCGAGGAGATATGGAAACGAGTAGGCCGGTAGTGGTGAAGCGTGTTCCCGAGCGGCTCGACCTTAAGGAAGCGCGCCAGTTCATGCGTTCGGTCGAGCCCATTCTGCGGTCCGACCGTCCGCAGCTCGTTTTTGATTTGTCCAACGTGCGGCGCCTGGATTCGGCCGGCATCGACATGCTGCTGCGCTGCATGAGCGAAGCCATGAAGCACGATGGCGACGTCAAGCTCGCGTCGCCGTCGCCGGAAGCCCTGCTGGTGCTGGAGTTGACGCGCACCGGCCGCCTGTTCGAGATCTATGAGAACGCCACCGACGCGGCCCGCAGCTACAGCAGCTTCCTGCCCAACGTCATGCGCCAGTTCAACGCCCTGCAAAACCCCATCCTTCCATTTCCCGGCCAGGTTTCCAAGGCGGCGGCGAAAGAAGGCAAGGATGCGGCATGAGCGCCAGGCAACAAGCGGCGGTGGGGCCCGGGGAGCGCGGCGTCAACTTCGACCGCTTCTTTAACTTCAGACCGCAACAAAAGCTGCTGACCGGCAGTGTCATCATGCTGGCCGGGTCTGGTTTTGTCAGCCTGGCCAACTTCGGCTACAACCTCGCCGCGGCCCACCTGCTTGGCCCGGGGGATTTCGGCCATGCGGCGGCGGCCGTGACGCTGCTCATGTTGGCCTCCTGCATCAACCTGGCGTTTCAGCTTGTGACCGCCAAGTTCATTGCCCGCAACCAGGAGGGCGGCCGGGCGGGGGTGTACCGCTCGCTGAGAAATCGGGCCTGGAGCGTGGGCCTGGCACTCAGCTTCGCGCTGCTGGTCCTGAGCGGCAGTATCTCCAGTTACCTGCGCCTGCCCTCGCCGCACATCATTGAAGTGCTTGCCCTGGGAATGTTGTTCTACATCCCCCTCGGCGTGCGCCGCGGCTGGTTGCAGGGAACCTGCCGCTTCTTCCGCCTCAGCCTGAGCCTGTCGGTTGAGGCCGCGGTGAAGCTGGCTGGGGCCTTCGTCTTCATCATGTTCATGCACGCCGGGGTCATGGGAGCGGTGGGCGCCATTACCCTTTCCGTGTGCGTGGCCTACTTCATGCCCTGCGGCGACGGGGCCTTGCGCGACGAGTCGGGCCTGGCGCAGCCGGCTTCCTTCAGCGAAGGAATACAGGCGATCATCTTCTTCATCGGCCAAGTGATCATCAACAACGTCGACATTCTCATGGTGAAGCACTACTTCGCGCCCGGGGATGCGGGTCTTTACGCGGCCGTGGCGCTGGTCGGGCGGCTGCTCTATTTCGCCACCTGGATGGTGACCAGCGCCATGTTTCCCGTTTCGGCAGGGGCACGGGTGGAGAAAGAAAGCCGTAAGACGGTCATCGTGCCGCTGTGCTTCATCGTCGGGCTGTCCATCATCTTCGTCTCGGGCCTGGCCGCCTTTCCCGAGCTGATCATAAGGGTCCTGTTTGGCGGCGGATTTCACCATGAAGGGCTGCAATTGTTGTTGATCATGAACGCTGTTGCTACCGGAACCTACGCCTTGAGCGTAGTGCTGATCACCTACGAGATGTCGCGCCGCATCGCCAGCACCGCCTGGCTGCAACTGGCGGTGAGCGGGTTGCTGATGGGAGGCGTCGTTGCTTTTCACGCTTCCTTGCTGGAAGTCATTATCGTCCAGCAGGTCCTGCGCGCGGCGCTGTTGATTGCCGTTTCCATCCCCTTTTTGGCGCGCACCAAGCCTGCCATTGCGGAGGCCGCATGAGAAAACTACGCCCGGTTGGCGAGGCGGAAGTCATCGCCGAGTTCTTGCGCAACGAGTTCTATCAGGACGAGTTTCACCGCGACCGCCAGCGCTTCGAGCATCTGGTATTGCAGGCCGATTTCAGCAACGAGACTGAAAACGCGTTGCGCCGGGCGCTGCTGTTTCGCCGGCGCGGCCACATGTGGCGCGAACTTCCGCCGGATACGCAGTGGTGGGAGGCCGAAATCGAGAACCGCGACCTCGACCTGATCCAGGTTTTTCCGCGCGCGCAATGGCGCCAAATGGCCGGCAACAGCTTCCAGCTCCGGGAAATCGTGGACCGCATCCGCAGCAAGCAGTCGGCCGGCGATTCGCGCGATTTTATCGCCAGGGTGCAAGCCCTCAGCTACCGGCTGCGCATCGAACAAATCAGCAGCTCTGTGCTGCTGATCGGCGTTGATGAGCATAAGCCGCTCACCATTCTGGAGGGCAATCACCGGCTGACGGCGGCGCTTTTGGCGGACGAAAACCTGTTGCGCAGCCGCTTCCGCGTGCTCGTGGGTCTTTCACCCAGAATGGCCGAATCGTGCTGGTACGAAACGAATCTCCGCAACCTCTGGCGTTACGGCAAGAACCGGCTGAAGAACCTGGTGTACGACAAAGAGGCCGACGTCGAGCGCGTGCTGCGGTCGGCAGAAGGATTTGCCCCCGCCGCGCTGGAAGACACGGTTTCCGCCCGCAAGGCGGTTCCGGGATCAAGGTAAGCGCCGGTTCAGGCTGCGGCCCGGCATCGGTGGAGTCCGAATTCCAACTGCGAGCTGTTTTCCCGCAGCCTGTTAAGGAGTGCTTTTCATGAAAGTGCAGACGGCCATCAGCAAGGCCCTGATCATCGCAGTTGTGCTTGCCTTTGGCGGCGCGTCCGAACTCGCCCAAGCCTGGCAGCAACCGGGGCAGGAGAATGAATCCGCCCCAGCCATTAACGGGACCACGGTCAATCCCTCGCAGGGACCCCTGACCCCGCTTCCCTCTGCGCCCGAGCCGCAGCAGACGGCGCCGGCGCCGCAGCCGCAGCCCGCGCCCTCGACGCAAATGGAGCAGAAGCAGCCTGTCGCCGAGCAAGAGCCGCTGGGCACGGCAGCCGCCGAACAGGTGCCCGCCAACGGCGGCGCGGCATCACGCCCGGCGGGCACGGCGATTGCTCCCGCCAAACAGCACCAGATGCGCTCGTTGTTTCTCAAGCTGGGAGCGGTGGCTGCCGCCGGCATAGCCATAGGGACGGTGGCGGCCCTGTCAAAGGGCACGTCCAGCACTCCCAGCCATTAACTAGCGCTGAAGCTTCGTCAAAGGAAATGAACAATGACCGCGGAGAAAAGCTCTTCGGCACAGGCCGCCTTGGCCGCTGCCGAGGCTGAAAACCAGCGCCGCCGGCCAATCCTGGTTTCGTTCTCAGGGCTGGATGGCTGCGGCAAAACGACGCAAATCCAAAACCTGCGGGCTCTGCTCGCCGGCCTGGGAATGAGCGAGCGGCTGGTGACCTTCTGGGATGACGTGGTTGTGCTCTCGCGTTATCGCGAGGGCTTTGTCCATGTTGTCTATGGCAGTGAACGCGGCATCGGCTCGCCGGAGCGCCCGGTCAACCGCCGCGACAAGAACGTGCGTGCCGGATATCTCACTCTCGTGCGCCATCTGCTTTACCTGCTGGACGCCATTCATCTGCGCCTGATCGTTCGGCGGGCAAGGCGTTCGGGATGCGACGCCGTCATCTTCGACCGTTATATCTACGACGAGTGGGCAAATCTCCCGCTGAATAACTCTCTCACCCGCCTTTACCTGCTGGTGATGAAGATGCTGGTGCCGCAGCCCGATCTGGCACTGCTGCTCGACGCCGACCCGGACGAGGCGCGCGCCCGCAAGCCGGAATACCCGGTCGAGTTCATGCACAAGTGCCGGCGCGCTTACTTCGAGCTGGCGCGCATTCTGCGCAACATTACCGCGGTTCCGCCCCTGCCCCTGCCGGAGGCCAAGCACGAGGTGGAGCTGCTGTTCCGGCAAAGCCTGCGGACCGGACAAGCCTCGCGAAGCACGCCCGAAGCCGCGTAAAGGCTTTACGAATCCCTTTTCACCAAATGTATCTGGGTGGCCCACATTTAGGGCGCATCCCTAAATGTGGGATGGAACATGCTCCCCGCCCCACATTTGCCAACCACGGGCAAATGTGGGCCACAACCCTCTATTCGTGTAACGTGAAACGGGCAACGTGAAACGCTGCCTTACCGCGTGGAGACCACGGTATTAACTTCTTGCACGGTCTGGGTGGCCCACATTTAGGGCGCATCCCTAAATGTGGGATGGAAACATGCTTCCCCCCACATTTGCCAACCGCGGGCAAATGTGGGCCACAACCTCTATTCGTGTAACGTGAAACGGGCAACGTGAAACGTGCTTACCGCGTGGAGACCACGGTATTGACTTCTTGCACGGGCTCGGCAGGTCGAATTTCGTGCACCTCGACCCAGTCGGTGGGATATTTTCCTGTATAGCAAGAGGTGCAGAACGAGCTCGGCTCATCCGGGTTCTCGCCGCAGGCCAGGCGCAGGCCTTTCAGCGACAGGTAGGCCAGCGAATCGGCGCCGATAAAGTCCCGAATCTCTTCCACCGTCTTGCTGGAGGCGATCAACTGCCCGCGGGTAGGAGTGTCCACGCCGTAGTAGCAGGGCGAGATGGTGGGCGGGCAGGAAATCCGCATGTGGACTTCCTTGGCGCCGGCGTCGCGGATCATGCGCACGATCTTGCGGCTGGTGGTGCCGCGGACGATGGAGTCGTCGAAGAGCACCACGCGCTTGCCCTGGAGCAGGCTGCGCACCGGGTTCAGCTTGAGCTTGACGCCAAAATCGCGCACCCTCTGCTCCGGCTCGATGAAGGTCCGGCCGACATAGTGGTTGCGGATCAGGCCGAATTGCAGCGGGATGCCGCTCTCGATCGAGTAACCCATGGCGGCCGTTACTCCCGAGTCGGGCACCGGCACCACGATATCGGCGGCCGCCGGCGCCTCGCGCGCCACCTGCCGTCCCATGGCCTCGCGCGCGTCCTGCACCGGAACGCCGCCAAAAATCCGGCTGTCGGGCCGCGAGAAGTACACGTGCTCGAAGATGCACTTGGACTGCGGCAGCGCCGGGGCATAGTACTGCGAGTGCACGCCGGAGGCATTGACCGCCACCAGCTCGCCGGGATTGACGTCGCGCTCGTAGCTGACGCCGATCAGGTCGAAGGCGCAGGTTTCCGAGGCAAAGGCGATCACCTCGCCGCCGTCCGGCGACGGCATGCGGCCCATGCACAGCGGGCGGAAGCCGCGCGGATCGCGAGCGGCATAGATGGCATCGGGGGTGATCAGCACCACCGAGCAGGCGCCTTCAACGCGGCGCAAAGCGTCGCCAATGGCCTCGGTCACGCTCTGCTCCAGCGAATGCGCGATCAGGTGCAGAATGATCTCGCTGTCGCTGGTGGTCTGGAAGATGGAGCCCTGCCGCTCGAAGCGCTTGCGGATGTCGGCCGCGTTCACCAGGTTTCCGTTATGCG